>CAYHKX010000001.1:0-26779 GCA_964357305.1 uncultured Gammaproteobacteria bacterium
ATTGCATATCAGGCCGATATCGTAGCCAGGCGCGATCGTGCGCCGGCAGCATGGACACACAACTGTACGCTCCAGCTCACTTTTTCTCCGACAAGCCTCGCAGACCGGTTTTCTGATTCCGAGAATCTGGAGCAGCGTATCGACGATGCCTGCTTTGTGGATCGGTTTCTGAGCCATGGAATCGACCAATTCGATTTCCGAGGAATTTCCTGGAACGACAAGAAGGAGCTTGTAGTCGTGGAGCATGGGGTGTCCGCACGACCCCACTGATGCTATTGGCGTCTGGTATCGTGGCACCAGTGTCAGATTAAAAGTAGGAATTTCGCACTCCAACAAACCGAACAGTGAGGGTTTCATGATAGCCTCTCGGGTGTATGGACAGGAGTGTCCGTCGCAGATATTAGCAAATTTTCCGTATTTCGTCAAAATCGTGCCGCTGTTTACATCTCGTTCGCTGTTGGTGCACTTGTTCGCTACACTGTGTGAGTTATGAAGGATTTTGATTTCAATATTGATTACGAGCACGAGGTAAATGCCGAGCAGTTTCGGGTTGTGGCGAGCGCTGGTGGGCCGACGTTGGTATTGGCGGGAGCAGGAAGTGGGAAGACACGAACCATTACGTACCGCGTGGCATGGCTTCTTGAGCATGGCGTGCCAACGGACCGTATGCTGCTTCTGACGTTTACGAATAAGGCGGCGAAGGAAATGATGATGCGTGTAGAAGGGTTGCTGAAGGCGTATCCCACCGGCCTTTGGTCCGGAACCTTTCACTCCATTGCGAACCGAATGCTTCGGATGTATGGATCGCAAACTGGGTTTGGAAGCGATTTTTCGATTTTAGACGAAGACGACGCGAACGATTTAATGAAAATGTGCATCAAAGAATTGAAGATCGACACGAAGGCAAAACGTTTCCCCAGTGCGGGCGTGCTGCGCAGTTATATTTCATACAGCGCAAATGCACGTATTCCATTGAAGGCAGTTGTCGAGTCACGCGCACAGCACTTTGGTGGAATATTTCCGGAAATTCAGATGGTCGCAGAACGCTATGCCTCGGCCAAGCGCACTGCGCGCAGCATGGATTTTGACGATCTCTTGTTGCAACTACTCTTTCTTTTACAGGAGAACACCATGGTTCGCGAACAGCTCGCGAACCGATTTCAGTTCATTCTGGTGGACGAGTTTCAGGATACGAACATTATTCAGTCGGACATTGTTGATATTCTCGCCAGTGTGTACCGGAATGTTCTCGTGGTGGGCGACGACGCGCAGAGTATCTATTCATTCCGTGCGGCGGAGATTCGGAATATTCTCGATTTTTCTCAGCGCTACCCGGACGCGCAGACCTTCAGGCTTGTCACAAACTACCGATCGACCCCGGAGATTCTTGCGGTTGCAAACGCGGTCATTGCGAATAACGCCGAACAATTTGAGAAAGAGCTGGTGTCTGCGCGACCGTCTGGTGAAAAACCGAATGTCGTGCCGACACATGATGCGCGTGAGGAGGGGCAATACGTAGTGGAGCAGATCCTGAGCTTGATCAATGAGGGAATAGCATTGAAGAATATTGCCGTGTTATTCCGTGCAGCGTTTCATTCGCAGGCCGTGGAATTTGAACTCATGAAGCACGCAATCCCGTATAAATATCGGGGCGGCATGAAGTTTTTTGAGCGTGCACACATAAAAGACGCCGTTTCGCATCTTCGCTTGCTTCGCAATGGTCGTGATGTTGTGGCATGGCTTCGATCTCTGCAAATTCAACCAGGTCTTGGATTGACGACGAGCCAGAAGATTGCTGAGCAGATGGCGCAACACGAAAGCGTGCGTGACGCCTTGGAAGCGCCACCAAAGCTCGCAGCACGTGCGACGGAAGGGTTTCGTCACACATCCAACATTCTTCGCGCCATGCTCGCGGCGTCGATTCCCACGAGCGCCGTGCGCGCATTTGCATCGCATGATTCGTATCGACTGTACCTGGAGGCTGAGTATCCCAATTATCGTGAACGTTTGGACGATCTTGAACAGCTCGCGGTGTTCGCGGAACAATATCGTGATTTGGGAGACTTCTTAGACGCGATGACGTTGGCAGGGGATTTTTCTGGAAAAATCGAACACCCGGAATCGGACGTCGGACGTCGGACGTCGGATGAATCTGAAGATACATTGATTCTCTCAACCATTCATCAAGCCAAAGGCCTTGAGTGGGACGCCGTGTTTGTGATTCATTGTGCCGGTGGCATGTTTCCGAGCGATCGGAGCATGGGTGAGCGTGGTGGGCTCGAGGAAGAGCGTCGATTGTTTTACGTCGCGGCAACGCGCGCGCGTGCGAAGCTGTATTTCACGTACCCACTCTCAACCGGTTTTGAATCAATCGATATTCGTGAGCCGTCGCCATTTATTCAAGAGATTCCCCGGGGCATGATAGAAACTGTTCGGGTAAGGCGAACGTTGCCTTCCTGGTCGCAGCCAAGGGTTTACAACGCACAACGTCCTACGTCCTACGCACAAGATCCATTTGACGAACCCACAATCGTGCTCGACGCGATGGGAGAGACCGTGGTAAAAAAGAGTGTACCAGCATCGTTTTTGGGAGACTATTAATTTGCATCTATGTCCTCACATGACTACGCGGCTCGATCATTGGAATCGCATAAACAGCATGCGGGAAAGTGGGCGGTGACGAGTGTCATGCCACTTGAGACGCAGGACGATCTTTCCATCGCATACACGCCAGGTGTTGCAGCGCCGTGTCTTGCGATTGCGGAAGACAAATTGGCTGCGTACGACCTCACGATGAAAGGGCGCGCGGTTGCAGTGGTGTCTGACGGTTCATCCGTGCTCGGCCTTGGCAACATCGGCCCAGAAGCGGGTCTTCCAGTCATGGAGGGGAAGGCGGTATTATATAAAAAGTACGCAAACATCGATGCGGTGCCTATTGTGCTTGCAAGCCAGAAGGCGGACGATATTGTGGAGGCAGTGCGTATGATTGCGCCAACATTTGGCGGAATTCATTTGGAAGATATTGCGGCGCCGGTATGTTTTGAGGTGGAGCAACGGTTGATTGAGCTTCTCGACATTCCGGTCATGCACGACGATCAGCATGCTACGGCAATTGTTGCACTTGCGGGGCTGATGAATGCATCCAAGGTTGTTGGCCGTCGCCTTGCATCCATGACCGTGGTCGTGAATGGCGCAGGTGCGGCGGGTGTGGCAATCACACGATTGCTCATTGATGCCGGCGTGGAGAACGTGGTGCTCGTGGACTCTAGGGGTATCATCGGTACTCACCGCGCCGATCTTTCGGGGGAGAAGGCATCACTTGTTTCACTCACAAACACCCGCGCGATCGAGGGCGGACTTGCGGAAGCGATGACTGGTGCAGATGTGTTTATTGGTGTGAGCAAACCGCACCTTGTGAGCCAAGACATGGTGCGAAGCATGGCGAAAGACCCGATTATTTTTGCACTCGCAAATCCTATTCCGGAGATTGAGGTGGACGATGCAAAAGCAGCGGGCGCTGCGGTTATTGCCACTGGAAGATCTGATTATCCAAACCAGATCAACAACGTGCTTGTGTATCCGGGATTATTCCGCGGATTACTGAACCGACGCGCAAGTACGCTCACCGCAGCGATGAAAATTGCAGCGGCTAGCGGCCTCGCAAGCATGATTCCGTCACCAACGGCCGAGCAAATTATTCCAAAAATCATTGACGTGAATCCGGCGGACGTCATTGCTCGCGCCATTGAATCCGTATGATGATGCACAGCTACCGACACCAGGGGCGGAAGTCTGGCGGTGCATGTTGGAACGTCGTATTCGGTATTGTGGTATTGGGAGTTGGTGCGTTTGCAGTGTACCAACTCATTGGGTGGTTCCGTGCGAGTAACGAAGAAACAATTACGGAAGTTGGGGCATCAGCGTTTATCGCGACGGCCTCCACCGTGCCAATGGTGCTCGACAGTAGTGCGGCGATGATGTTCGCAAGTGGAGGTTCGGCGGGTGTGGTATATCGTCGTGGCACAAGTGAACACGCAGAGTACAACACCGTGTTGAGTCTGCCGGCGCTTGCGCCAGAAACATCCTATGAGATTTGGATGGTGAAGGAGGGTTTGGTAGATGTACAGACCGTGGGAACACTTGATGTTCGTGCGGACGGTTCCTTCACAAAAGTGTTTTCCCTTGTTGATCCTGCCGAATTTTCTACGGTGGTGATTATGTTGGAGCCTCATGACGGCGTGGTAACACCGTCTGGAACGATTATTGTGCAAGGATCGTTTTAATCTATGCAATCCATTGGTATCCTCGGTGCCGGGTACGTCGGCCTCGCAACCGCGGCGAGTTTTGCGGCGCGAGGATTTGTGGTGGTGTGTGCGGATCTGAACACAGAAAAAATTACGACGCTTCAGCGCGGCGACCTTCCGTTTTTTGAAGAGGGTATGCTCGACGTGTTTCATGTGGCTTCGACACCGGTGGTGTTTACGACCGATCTCGGGCAAGCCTGTACATGCGACATTGTGTTTTGTTGTGTTGGTACGCCAAGTGCGGGGGATGGATCCGCTGATCTTTCTTACGTACACAGTGCGGCGAAAGCTTGCGCCGATATTGCACCGGGAAAACTTTTTGTGATTAAATCGACCGTTCCGCCTGGAACGAGCCGCGCGGTTGCTGCCGAAGTTGAGCATCGGTTGCGTGTGGTGGCAAACCCGGAATTTCTTCGGGAAGGGAACGCGGTGTATGACGGCGTACACCCGTCGCGCATTGTTCTCGGCGCCGACGATGCAGCTTCGATGGAAGTTTTGAAATCGGTATATGTCGGTGTCGATGCGCCGATTGTTGCAACGGATACCGTGACCGCAGAAATGGTGAAGTACGCGAGCAATAGTTTTTTGGCGACGAAAATTAGTTTTATTAATGAGATCGCGAATCTTTGTGACGTGGTTGGCGCAGACGTGCGATCCGTTGCTCATGGCATGGGCCTCGATGATCGCATCGGCGCAAAATTTTTACAGCCAGGGCCAGGCTATGGCGGAAGCTGTTTTCCAAAAGACGTGCGTGCGCTGATGCATCTGGGTGAATCCGTCGGTGTGCCATTGCAGATTCTTTCTGCAACGGCTGCGGTGAATTTCGAACGGCAAGCGTTGCCGTATTGCCGCCTTATTGATGCGCTTGGATCACTTCAGGGCAAACGGATTGCAGTGTGGGGCCTGGCATTTAAGCCGGGAACTGATGACGTTCGTGATGCGCCAGCACTTGCACTGCTTCAACGGTGCCTTGCTGACGGTGCTGATGTTGTGGCATACGATCCGTGCGTGAAACAGCTCTCTCAAGAGTTTTCCTCGGTTTCCATGGGCGTCGATGCACGACATACCACCACGAATGCAGATGCACTCGTGGTGATGACTGATTGGCCAGAGTTTGCAGAAATCGATCGTGGAGCAATTCTTGGGGCAATGCGTGGAACGTGCATTATCGATCCACGATACGCGCTCGCGAAGCATGTGTCGTGATACAATGCTGGGAGCTATGAGGTTGTTTCGCAGCAAGAAATCGTCATCAAAAACGCTTGGAACGTGCCGCATTCCGCTGAATGAGGAAGAGCGCATTGCGTGCCGACAAAGCGGCATGATTCCGCATGCTTCGGAAATTACGTGGCGTGTGCTTCGAATTATGGCGGAGTTGGTGGAAGGATTTCAAATGCTTACCACCGTGGACCGCGAAGTGACAATTTTTGGTTCGTCACGTGCGCATCCGAATAGTCACTGGTACAAAGAAGCACACCAACTCGGGCGTATGCTCGGAAAAGATGGGTTCACCATTGTGACTGGTGGCGGTCCAGGCATTATGGAGGCGGCAAACAAAGGCGCATTCGAAGTAGGTGCGGAGTCGGTTGGTTTGAATATTCAACTCCCACGCGAACAATATTTGAATGCGTATGTCACGCGTTCGCATGGGTTTCATTATTTTTTTACGCGAAAGGTTATGTTGGCGGCAGCGGCGCAGGCCTATGTGATTTTTCCAGGGGGGTATGGCACGCTCGATGAAACATTTGAGCTCATGACGCTTGTGCAGACCGGAAAATCGTCCCGTATGCCGATTATTTTAGTCGGTAAGGAGTTTTGGCAACCGTTGATTGCGTGGCTTGAGGTAAGCGTGTACGGTACCCAGGATGCAATCGATTATGAGGATCTCCGTATTCTGACGTTGGTCGATTCTGCAAAAGAGGCGTACGACATTGTTGTCACATCGCCAACCCGTGAACTTTTCTAGAACGTATGTACGAACGATTAGCGAAACTTGCCATCGGTGTGCGTCATCATGACGTACCGATTGAGGCGAAGGGCGAAGAGACGATTGAAGTGAGCGTTCCGGCATCTACCGCGGCGTCTCTGTATGAAAAAGTACGGAACACGCTTGATTATCAGGAAGAACATTTGCTGCGCCGGAACGCAATTGTGCGTATTCTTCGGCGGTATCGAGGGAGCGCAGAGGTACCAGACACGATGGCTGCAGATTTGTTGAAAGAGCTCGTATGGGCAAAATATTTGCCGAACAAGAGCATTCCACTGTCTTTGAGCGTGACAATTTCTACGATTCTTGCAAAGTATGAGCCACTCTTCACCGCGGTGATGAGTGTGAAGTCTCGTCGAGAAGACTATACGTCGTGGTTGCTTGATGTGGTTGCGACAGAGGTGGAGTATACGCTTGCGCCGCCCATGAGCGATGAAGCGCTTGCGAGTTTCATGTACGAAGAAATGCGCTCGCGTATTGATTGGGATCCAAAGTTTGAGTTGTCAGACGAAACAAAAGATTTGCGTCTCTACACCGCAATTCATCGCATGCTTCTCAAGAGTAATGTGGCGACACTGCGGTATCGTTTACTTACGCTCTACTACCCAACATGGGCAGGAACGCAGCCTGATCAGCGATTGATCGACGAACTCGCGGCGAACATCGTACCGATTATTTCCACCATCGAAGCCGAGCTTTTCCATCCACTCACGGATCGTCTCGGGCGTGTGCTTCGCAGAAAGGCTGGAATCTTTCGCGTGCTTCGTGATGCGCTTGCACACACAAAAGACCATACGCCATTACTCTCTCATGCTGGTGCACTGGACGATGCGGTGAGAGAAGCATTGCACCACCGAACAAAGGATTTCAACGTGCGTTTGCGCCGAACCGTGGTGCGTGCTGTGCTCTTTTTGGTCATTACCAAAATGTTGCTCGCACTCGTGATTGAGGTTCCGTACGATCTGCTTATTGCGCAGGATGCATCGTGGTACCCACTCATGATAAACATCTTTTTTCATCCACTTTTCCTTGCGCTCATCGGACTTACTGTATCAATTCCGGAAAAGAAAAATGCTGAAGATTACGTGATGGCTGCGCGTGCCATTGCTGTTGGTGCGCCGCATGAGCTCCTCACCGTTCGCGTGCGCCGCGAAAGTCGTGGAACATTGTTCAGTATGTTTGGTGCACTCTACGGCGTGCTATTTCTTGCGGTGTATGGCGCGATCGGCAGTATGCTTCACGGACTTGGATTTCACGGACTTTCTATTGTGCTTTTCCTGTTCTTCATCTCGCTTGTGACGTTCTTTGGTATTCGTATTCGCTCATCCACAAAAGATATTCTTGCATCAGATGCGCGTAACGGGTTCATTGGTTCGGTGTTTGATATTCTTATGTTACCAATCGTGCGTGCGGGATCATGGCTTTCGATTCGTGTGGCAAAAATTAATGTGTTCATTTACTTCTTCGATTTCATAATCGAGGCACCGCTCAAGGTTGCTATTGAGTTTGTGGAAGGATGGTTAACCTTCGTGCGCGAGAAAAAAGAAGAGATTTAACATGAAATATTGGAGGAGCCAGAGAATTCGAGGGTGGCGAGAATATGCGGCTTTTACGGCGCTCATCTTGACGACACTTGCCTGTGGAGCGGTATTGTTGGGGTTTTCTGTGCTTCGTCAGCCACCACAAATCCTTGGGATCACGTATTCATCTCAGTATGCACAGTCGCTCGGCCTTGATCCGCAAAGCGCGTTTACAGAAATTGTTGACGATCTCGGCATGACGCATGTTCGCCTTCCGGTGTATTGGAGCGACGTAGAAATAGCGCCGGGTGTATATGATTTTACCCAGCTCGATGCCATGCTTGACGCAGCGGCATTACGAGATCTTTCCGTCACGCTCGCGATTGGCATGAAGGTGCCACGTTGGCCAGAGTGCTTTATTCCGGATTTTTATTCGAACGAGAGCGAACAGCTTGATCCTGCAGTGCTTCGCTATATTCAGGAGCTTGTTGTTCATGCGCGAACCTATGACGTCGTGACACGGTGGCAGGTGGAGAATGAGCCGTTCTTTCCCTATGGTGACTGCCCTGAGCCATCGACGAAACGCCTGCAGCAAGAAGTCGCGTTGGTTCGTGCGCTCGATGATCGGCCAATGCTCATGACGGTAAGCGGTGAACAAGAGCTATGGCTCGATCTCGCATCTCTTGGCGACGTGATTGGGGTAAGTATATACCGTTTTGCATTTCACAAGACCCTTGGTCCATTGGTGTTCCCACATACGGCAATGTACTATCGACTCCACGCAGGTATCACACGGGTGTTTGTGGACGAGGTCATCAGTACCGAGCTCCAAATGGAGCCGTGGTTCACAGGGAATCCGCAACATCCCTCATCGATCGACGTGCCATTTACCGCGAAAGATTTTGTGACGCATCTCCAATTCGCGAAGGATACGGGAATCCATGAAATATTGCTTTGGGGCGCAGAATGGTGGTATTATCAACATTTGCGAGGCGATGATTCGCTGTGGAATGCTGCAGCCAATGCTTTTAGGCAAGACGCTAATTAAAGAAACTGTATGTTGACGGCCGCACAGGAAAAGCTTTTAACGCAACTCACCACAAAGAAGGGCCGAAAGGAAAGTGGGCGATTCATTATTGAGGGGGAAAAATTTGTGCGTGATGCGGGTGATCTCGTTGAATTTGTGTTTACCACAGAAGACACGCCGAGATTTGCGGAATTCGTTTCCACGGAAACGCCGCAGAGCATTGCTGCGGTTGCACGAATGCCAAAGAATACTATCGACGATATTGAGGCGTGCGACACGATTGTGGTGCTCGACGGGGTGCAAGACCCGGGAAACGTCGGCACAATTCTCCGTGCGGCTCTTGGCTTTGGTGCAAGCGTGCTCCTCGTTGAATCTGCAGAAGTGACGAGCCCGAAAGTGGTTCGTGCATCCGCGAGTGCGGTGTTGCGCACGCCATGGATGTCTGTTGCGCGTGATGACGCGGCTGCGGCGATTGCAGAACTTCGTCGGCCAGTGTATCGATTAGAGCTTCGTGATGGCGCAGGATTGCCGAGTGATATCGCGAAAGGTCCATGCATCATTATTGCAGGAAGCGAAGGAAAAGGCGTGACACTTCCGGTGCCTGGAACGTCGATTATGATTCCGCATCTCCGTGCGTTGGAATCGTTGAACGTGAGTGTTGCAACATCGATTGTGTTGTATGAGCGCGCAAAAACCGTTTAAGGTTCTTGGCACCCGCGGTCAGGCGCGTCGCGGCACACTCAGCACGATGCACGGCATGGTGGAAACGCCAGTGTTTATGCCTATTGCCACAGCTGGCGCCGTGAAGACGTTACTCCCAGAGGAGGTGCGGGCGCTTGGCGCATCCATTATTCTTGGAAATACGTATCACTTGCTCCTTCGGCCGGGTGAAGATGCGTTACGCAATCTCGGCGGCATGCGCTCGCTGATGGGCTGGGATGGGCCAATGCTCACGGATAGTGGGGGATACCAAGTGTTTAGTTTGGCAAAATTAAACGCCACAGACGAAGACGGCGTGACATTTCAGTCACACATTGATGGCGCAACCGTGCGGCTCACCGCGGAACGATCCATGGAGATTCAGGATGCGATCGGATCATCCATCCGTATGCAATTCGATGATGTTGCTGCTGGAGAGTCGACACGTGAGCGATATGAAGACGCAATGGAGCGATCGTTGCGTTGGGGTGCGCGATCGAAACAAGCATTCGATCAGGTGTTTGGACAACGTCCAACACCCAACGTCCAACGCCCCCTGCTCTTCGGCATTGTGCAAGGCGGAACGCATGAAGATTTGCGCGCACGATCCCTGAATGGATTATTGGAGATCGGATTTGACGGATATGCGATTGGCGGTCTTTCCGTCGGCGAGAAACGTGAAGATGCATTTCGTATTGTGCGGACGTTGACGGAGGCTATGCCGAGCGACGCCCCACGGTATTTTATGGGCGGCGGGATGCCGGAAGAAATTATCTATTACGTTTCTGTTGGCGTGGACATGTTTGATTGTGTGTTGCCAACGCGGAATGCGCGGCATGGATCATTATTTGTGTGGACGAAGGATCCCAACGTTGCAGTGCGTGAGGCGTTCGATCTCGCAGTTGCCGGTGCTTCGGATTCGGAAATCGCCTCAGTGTTATATGAAAAGATTCAGATCACGAACGAACGATTCACAGAGGATTTGACGCCGATCGATGCGCTCGGTGATGTTCCGACATCTCAGCAATTTTCCCGTGCCTATCTTCGTCATCTGTTGAAAACGCAAGAAACCGTCGGATTGCGACTCGCGACCCAGCAAAACCTTGGATTTTACTTGAGAATGATGCAGGAATTGCGGGAATACACAGCAATTCCCTTGTGAAATATTCCCATTTTACCTAGAATGCTCGCACTATGAAGCGTAATGTGATTCGCGCGTCTGCGCTGGTGCTTTTGGCCATTGGTGCAAGCATCATGACCTTTTCGAAGGAATGGAACTCTTCCATGGTTACCATGAAGGATTCGGTAGGCTTCCATCTCCCGTATGTTCCAGAACGGGATTTTATTCTTGGACTTGATCTGATGGGCGGTGCGCATTTGGTGTATGAGGCAGATATGACGTCTGTCGCGGAGGATGAGCGGAGCGCCGCACTGGAGGGTGTGCGTGACGTGATAGAGCGTCGCGTGAATGCGTTTGGCATTGCTGAGCCGGTCGTACAAACGAACCTTGCGGAAGGGCACTACCGCGTCTTTGTGGATCTGCCTGGAGTAACTGATGTACAGACGGCAATTGATCAAATTGGCGAAACGCCGGTGTTGGTATTCCGCACGCCGCTTGAAGAAGTAGATGCAACGGTAACAGAAGAACAGCAAGCAGAGATTGATGCCACGCAAGTCACGGAACGTGCCGATGCCGTTGCGGTGATGGATCGTGCGCGTGCCGGTGAAGATTTTGCTGAGCTCGCTGCAGAATTCTCTATTGATTCATCCACGAAGGATTCTGCGGGGTACATCGGGTTCATTACTGCTGATGATGCAGAATATGATGGACTCGTTGAGCAAATCGAAAAGAAGGGTTTAAGGCCCGGTGTGATTAACGGGCTGTATGAGGGCACGAGCCGCATGCACGTCGTGAAGTACATCAGCAAAAAAACAGAATCTGAACCACGCATTTCCCACATCCTGATCTGTTACGCAGGCGCAACAGGTTGCACGCAAACGCGTACAAAGGAAGAAGCACTCGCACGTGCGACATCGCTGCACACTGAAGCGACAAAGCGAAACTTTGCAGATTTAGCACAAGCAAATTCAGATGATGCCGGCACTGCTGAGAATGGGGGAGATCTCGACTACATTGCGCGTGGTATGACGGTACAGACATTTGAAGATGCGGCATTTAGCATTGGCGATACGAAAATTTCCGAGGTTGTAGAGACAGAGTTTGGGTACCACATCTTGTACCGCGTTGGATCACGCCCGGCGCGTAGCTACGAAATTGCACATATCGAAATGCCGTGGACAACCGCGTCGGACGTGTTGACGGTGGACCCATGGGCCGACACAGCGCTTTCAGGCAAGGATTTAAAGAAAGCGACCGTGGCGTTTGACCAAACGACCGGTGTGCCACTCGTCATGCTCCAATTCGATGAACATGGAACAGCGCTTTTTGCGGAACTCACAAAAAATAATGTTGGGAAGGTGATAGGGATCTTCTTGGATGGCGAAGCGATCACGACACCAGTCGTCAACGAGGCGATTTACGGTGGAGAAGCAACGATTAGTGGAAACTTCACGATTGCTGAGGCGAAGCTGTTGGTGCAGCGTTTGAATGCTGGCGCATTACCGGTGCCAATTGAAGTGGTCAGTCAGCAGACTATTGGTCCAACGCTTGGCGCAGAATCGTTGGAATTCAGCGTGAGAGCTGGTATAATCGGTTTCCTCCTCGTTGCGCTCTTCATGGTGCTGTATTACCGTTTGGCGGGTGTGGTTGCCATACTTTCGCTTGCGGTATACAGCGTGCTGAACCTCGCGCTCTTCAAATCATTCGGGGTGACGATCACGTTATCTGGTATTGCGGGATTCATCTTCTCGATCGGTATTGCGGTGGACGCAAATGTGCTCGTATTTGAGCGCTTGAAGGAAGAGCTGCGTTCCGGTCGTGATCTTCCGTCGGCAGTCGACGAAGCGTTCCATCGTGCATGGCCGTCGATTCGTGATGGGAACGCGACAACCTTGATCGCGACTGCAATACTGTTTCAATTTACCACTGGATCCATTCGTGGTTTTGCCCTCACGCTCGCGATTGGTGTGATGGTGTCTATGTTCTGTGCATTTGTAGTGTGTCGTACGATGCTTCGCGCGATAGTGCACATGAAGTGGGTTCGCTCGAAATTCTTCTTTCTTGGTCTCTAATCCTGTATGAAGTCCATCAACCTCATTGGAAAGTCCAAGCTTTGGCTGGCAATATCCGTAGCCATCATTGCGTGTGCACTTCTCCTGCTCGGGACGTACGGCCTGAACTTTGGTATCGACTTTACCGGTGGAAGCTTGCTGCAAATCTCTGCACCAGGAACCTCAGTGGATGCGATTCGCAATGTGGTGACTACTGGAGGATTTGAACCAGTGGTTCAGCAGGGCGAAGGAGACACGTACTTTGTTCGTTTAGCGCCAATCACAGAGGAACAGCACCAAAATGCACTTGCGGCGGTAAAGACGATTGCGCCAGACGCGATAGAAATTCGTTTCGACACCGTTGGGACAGTCATTGGTGAGGAGCTGAAGCGGACATCGTTTTCTGCATCAGTACTGATGTTGGTGCTGATTATGGTGTATGTCGCTTGGGCGTTCCGAAAAGTCACGCGGCCAGTAGCTTCCTGGAAATACGGAGTAATCACCATGGTCGCAGCGTTCCATGATGTCATTATTCCGCTTGGTGTGTTTGCGGTGCTCGGGGCAACGTTGGGGTATCAGGTCGATTTGCCGTTTGTCGCAGCGATGCTGACTGTTCTTGGATACTCCATTAACGACACAATTGTGGTGCTTGATCGTACGCGTGAAAATCTTCTCCGTCACCGTCATGGCGACGCGTCGTTTGGCGAAATCGTCAACACGAGTGTCATGGAGCCCATCGCGCGTTCGTTCAACACGACATTTTCGTCGTTTCTTCCTTTGTTCGCTGTGTTTTTGGTTGGTGGGGAAACAACACGTCCGTTTGTGCTTGCGCTCATGATCGGATTGATTTCCGGAGCATACTCGTCGATTTTTGTTGCCAGTCCTCTTTTGGTGGAATGGGAAAAGTGGCAAGCGAACCGGGCATAGGTGAAGGACGTCGTGCGTAGGACGTAGAGTGAAGGTGGCTATAAGATCTTGAAAAGCTCGGGATTCCCCCCGGGTTTTTCGTTCCCCACTACGCACGACGTTCTACGACCTACGCACTTCTCTCCGTGCTATACTTTTACCAACTATGCTCGGTATTGCTCTCTCGCTCCCAACTGTCGTGTCACAGTACTTGAATACAACTCCTGTACCGCTGATTGCGGCGCAAGCATTGTTGGTGTTTGGATGGATCCCGATTTTCGGAGTTATTGTCTGGGGCCTGACGCACATCTGGATGGATTATAAGCAGGGGAAATATAATGCGGCGTTGAAGTGGCAACTTTTGGAAATTCGGGTGCCACAAGATGCGATTAATACGCCAAAGGGCATGGAGAACTTTTTCATGAATCTTTCAGGGGTGAAATCCGGAATCACTTGGCGTGAAATTTGGTTGGTTGGAAAGTTTCAGGCAATGTTCAGTTTTGAAATTGTTGGAAGCGAAGGGAACGTTCGTTTTTTGATACGGACGTTGGATAAGTACCGTGATCTTGTTGAGGCGGCGTTGTATGCCCAATATCCTGAGGCGCAAATTACTGAGGTCGAAGATTATGTCGGGATTTTACGAAAGGATTATCCAAATGAAGAAACCGATGTCTTCGGGAGCGAAATGGTGTTTTCGAATAAGGCATATTTCCCAATTCGGACGTACGAAGATTTTGAACATCAAGGTGAAAAAGATTTTCGCTTTAAGGATCCGTTGCTACCAATTATTGAAATGATGGGGAAGATGCGTGAGAATGAGCATTTTTGGATTCAGATTATTATTCAGCCACCAGACAGTCAGTCTCTCGCGAAGGACGGTACGGAGTATTTGAATACCATGATGGGAAAGGAGAAAAAGCATCATCCCGGTATGTTGGAGCAGCTCGGGGAGGGTGTGCTTTGGTTACCGAAGGGTGTGTTATCTCAGGTTGCGGGAATTGGCGGTGCTGAAGCACATGCCGCAGAGAAAAAAGATGATTTCCGTATGTTCCGTATGACGTCACAAGAGCGGCTCATGATGGAGGCCGTTGCAGAAAAGATTTCAAAAGTGGGATGGAAGACAAAAATTCGTTGGTTGTACGCTGGTCCAAAGAAAACATACAGAAAAGGCTTGATGGCGAGCTCGGCCAAAGGCATGTTTGCGACATTTACCCATCAGTACATGAACGGACTCGGGCTTTCTGGTTCTGTGACCACAAGGGATGATTATATTTGGCAGGCATGGGCTATGCCAAAGAGACAAAAAAATCTTGTTTCTCGGTATCAACGGAGGAATGGCGGGGAAGGTGCCAATTGGCTCATGATGAACGTTGAGGAGCTTGCAACGCTGTTTCATTTCCCAGCAGCCGATGCGCGTACGCCGGTATTGGGAAGTACTGGCGCGCGTCGCGCAGAAGCACCTGGTTCCCTTGGGTTTGCAAAGGTTGGGGAAACGGAACTCCCAAATTGGAAACAGCAGAACGAAGAGCAGAATGCGGACGTGCCTGTGCATATTCCAGACGCGCCACTTATGCTTCCTACACCAATGTCCCCCTCAGAGCATCACAGTCCTGCACCGCATATTTCGGAAACGGATGACAGCGTTCCACCGAATCTCCCTGTATAGCTCGCTATGAGATACGAACACGATCACGAAAAAGACATTATCTATTTTGGTCAGACCAACTTCCGCAATGGCTTGCGGAAATTTGGTATTAGAACGGACGATCGTCGACGCCACATGTACATGATTGGAAAGACTGGTATGGGAAAGACGACGCTCCTGGAGAACATGATTTTGGCCGACATTTATGCTGGTCATGGATGCGCGTATATCGATCCGCACGGCGACACCGTAACAAAAATGCTCGATTACATTCCGTCATGGCGTATTAACGACGTCGTCTATTTTAATCCAGCAGATACAGAGTTCCCGGTGGCATTTAACATGCTCGAAAAGACGGAGGGTTGGGAAGAAGTGAAGGACTACAATGCGAAAGTGATGTACAGCCTTTTGTCGATTTTCAAAAAGGTGTGGGAAAACGTGTGGAGCGCGCGCATGGAGTATATTTTGCAGTACACGATTCTTGCGCTTTTGGATACGCCGGGCACCACGCTCCTCGGCATTAATCGTATGCTTTCGGATAAAGATTACCGTACGAGCATTGTGCAGAATGTGAAGGACCCGGTGGTGCAAGCGTTTTGGTTGAAGGAGTTCGCTGCGTATGACGTGAAGTTTGCTGCGGAGGCATCTGCACCGATTCAAAATAAAGTCGGTCAGTTTTTGGCGTCGACCATGATGCGTAACATTGTGGCGCAGTCAAAATCTTCCGTGAATTTCCGGGAGATTATGGACGGGCAGAAGATTCTTCTAGTGAACTTATCCAAAGGACAGATTGGTGAAGACGCTATGCGTATTTTGGGCGGCATGATGATTACGAAGATTTATATGTCTGCCATGGAACGGGTGAATATTCGAGATGAAAACGAGCGTCAGGATTTCTACCTGTACGTCGACGAGTTTCAGAATTTTGCCACAGAATCCTTTGCGGATATTTTGTCTGAAGCGCGAAAGTATCGTCTTAATCTTATTATTGCGCACCAATACATTGCGCAGCTCGACTCTGCGACATCGACTGCAGTGCGTGATGCCGTATTTGGGAACGTAGGAAGTCTGGTAACGTTCCGTATTGGTGCGAAGGATGCGGAATTCATGGAAAGCGAATTTACGCCGCGCTTCCTTCCGGAAGATCTCATGAATCTTCCGAAGTACGGCATTTATTTGAAGCTGATGATCGACGGGGTAACGAGTCAGCCATTTTCCGCGATGACACTTCCACCAATCGCGCAGCGCACGGGAAGTGAGCAGAAAATTGTTGAGCAGTCGCGCGAACGGTATGGGGGTAATCGTGAGCAGATTGAAAATCATGTCATGTTGTGGAGCGGATTTGATCCGAACATCGACGTGGTTGCGGAACTGAAAAAAGTTTCTGATCAAAAAAAGGAAGACAAAAAAGCCAGATTTTCGCATGAATACGATTGCGCGCGCTGTACAAAGAAGTTTTCGCTTCCTGTGGAGCTTGATCGTTCCCGTCCAATTTATTGCGACGATTGTCATACAATTTTGGTGGAGGAACGAAAGAACAAAGGGAGGTCCGGCGGAGGATCGCGAACTCCTCGTGTTGGCGAAAAGTTGTATCCACCACCAAAGCCGAGTGATGGTGAGCCTGTTGTTGTTGCGACGCCAGGCGAGGCGTCACTTGAAGCGCTCCCACCACGTCCAGCAGCACCAATACTTCCAGGTGCGAGTCCCGCAAAGAAAAAACGACGACGAAAGAAGAGTGGCGCAAGCGCATTATCAACACCGAATGCGCCAGCACAACACATTGAGCCGAAAGATCGTCTTGTGGCAGCGATGTCTGCAGGGCCATTGCCGACGCCGGTTGCACCCGGAGAGCGGATTCATTTTGACGCGTAAATATGGAGTTCCTGTACGCTATCGTTCTTGGATTCATTGAGGGTGTGACGGAATTTTTACCGATCTCGTCGACGGGGCATCTGATTCTTGCGAACCAGTGGATTGGGTTTTCTGAAGACTTCAATACAACGTTCGATATCGCGATTCAGTCCGGAGCGATTCTTGCGGTCGTCGTGGTGTATTGGAAAAAACTTTGGCCGTTCGCAAACGGTGTGCTCGACCGCTCCGTGCTGAACACATGGATGAAAATTCTCGTCGCGGTGGTGCCAGCGCTCGTGCTCGGCGCATTGTTTGGCTCCGTGGTGAGAGATGTATTGTTTACGCCGATGATTGTGGCGCTCGCCCTCATTGTTGGCGGTATTGCGCTCATCGTTGTGGAATGGCGCAGACATTCAGAGCATGTGAAGAGTATTGATCGCATGACGTATGCGACGGCGTTTATGATTGGTCTCGTGCAGTGCATTGCATTGATTCCAGGAACCTCTCGATCAGCCGCAACCATCATTGGCGCGTTATTGCTTGGTGTGGCACGTCCGGCTGCTGCAGAATTTTCCTTCTTTCTCGCGATTCCAACGCTTGGTGCTGCCACGGTGTTTGCCATCATGCAGGATGGAGCCGTGATTGAACCATCGCAGATCAACCTTCTTGTTCTTGGGGCCTTTGCGGCGTTTCTCTCGGCATATCTTGTGATTCGGAAGTTTATTCAATTCATTCAGAAGAAAGACTTTTTGCCGTTCGCGTATTACCGCATCGCGCTCGGTTTGATCATGTTGGTCATTTTTGTTGCTCGGTAATATGTCTGCCCCAGTCATTCGATCGTGTGAAGCCTGGAATGATTTTGCGCTTTTAGATTCTGGGAACTTTGAGAAATGTGAACGGTTTGGCGATATCGTCATGATTCGTCCGGAGCCGCAGGCGTTGTGGAAGAAAGGCGACGAAACATTGTGGCAATCCGCCCATCTTTCGTATAAGCGACAGGGACGTGAAGGGGAGTGGACAGTGAATACGCCAGTGCCAGATGCATGGAATATTCGGTGGGAAGATCTTACGTTCCGTATTCGTCCAACGTCATTTAAACACACAGGATTATTTCCGGAACAGGCCAGTAATTGGGCGTGGATTCGGGAAAATGTGAAACCGGGTATGCGCGTGTTGAATGCGTTTGGCTATACCGGTGCCGCAACGCTTGCTGCAGCGAGTGCTGGTGCCGATGTCACGCATGTGGATGCGAGTAAACCGGTGGTGACGTGGGGGAAGGAAAACGCGGATTTGTCTGGACTCGGAGCACGGCCGATTCGGTGGATTGTGGATGACGTTCAAAAATTTATTGCCCGTGAAGTACGACGAGGAAATGTGTACGATGCCATCTTTATGGATCCACCTGCGTTTGGCCGCGGGCCAGAAGGTGAGCTTTGGCAGTTTGAAGATCACCTTCCAGCACTTCTTGATGATTGTATAACACTGCTGAATCGTGAGCATGGATTCCTGCTGGTGAATGCGTACTCTCTTGGGTTTCCCGCGCTATCGATTGAAAATCTTG
Source organism: uncultured Gammaproteobacteria bacterium (assembly GCA_964357305.1). GTDB lineage: Bacteria > Patescibacteriota > Patescibacteriia > UBA9934 > UBA9934 > CAIKHN01. Next base: position 18,672 of record CAYHKX010000001.1, read on the forward strand.
TCCGTTCAACATTGCCGTGGCCGCACCATGTTTCTGCAGTTGAGTTGACGCTCAAAGAAACTTCGCCACGTGGTTTTGAGCTCCCAGCCGGCATTGGTATTCGGTGTGGATGGTAAAGTGGAAATTAAAGATGAAATTGAGTACGATGAATGAATCTATGGGAGAAGAATCGGAAATCAAGAAGATTTTAGTCATTGTACAAGGATTGCAAGGGAGTTTTTCGGGTTTGCAAGAGGACGTTTCCATTTTGAAGAGTGATGTTTCCAGTCTGAAAAGTGATGTTTCTAGTTTGAAGAGTGATGTTTCCAGTCTGAAAAGTGATGTTTCTAGTTTGAAGGATGACGTTTCGGGATTACAAGAGACTGCTGAGTTCATGCAAGAGCATATGGCTACGAAGGAAGATCTTGCACTGGTACGAGCCGAGATGGCTACGAAGGAAGATCTTGCGCGAGTACGGGCAGAGATGGTTACGAAGGAGGATCTCCTGATGCTGAAGTCGGAAGTTTTCGAGCACGTTGATGGTTTCGCTCACCAGAATCAGAAATTTGATCATGAATTGGTCGCGGCTCAGGCAAAATTCAATCGTGTGGAAGAACGCGTAGAGATTTTAGAATTACAGGCAGGAATTGGGGCGTAGTATGAACGATATTGTTTTAGACATTGAAACGCAGAATACGTTTGAAGAAGTTGGCGGATATTTTACGGATAAGCTCAAGGTGTCTTTAGTCGGCGTGTACTACTACGCGACGGATACGTACGAGTCGTACTTGGAACACGAGTTGCCGCAGATGTTTGCAACGCTAGAAGTTGGTGGACGAATCATTGGGTATAACTCGATTGGTTTCGATATGCCCGTGTTGAATAACTATTATGCCGGTGATTTGTTGAAGCTACCGCAGTTGGATATTTTGCAGCATATCGAAAAATCGCTCGGCTATCGCATTAAGCTGGATGACGTCGCTGCGGCAACAATTGGCACCAGAAAATCTGCACATGGTTTGCAGGCTGTTGCGTGGTGGAAAGAAGGAAAAATTCACGAGATTCGTGAATATTGCTTACAGGATGTGAAGGTGACGAAAGAGGTATACGAATTTGGGTTGAAGAATGGATACGTATTGTATGACGATCGTTCGGGCGAACGCCGACTCATTCCGGTAAACTTCACGCCGGTGGCCACGAAGGCAGCAGTGAATCTCACGATGGGCTTTTAAATGGCTAATATTAGCAGAATTATGGTTTAGGGCAAATCAAGGATGCTGTCCAATGAGAAGAAAATACGGTAGGATTGCTAGGCATGTATGGCTGTCTCACAAGAAAGCATCCGAAATTTTTGCATTATTGCCCACATTGACCATGGCAAATCCACGCTGTCTGACCGGTTGCTTGAGGTTACTGGCACCGTCGATACGCGCGTCATGAAGGAGCAATTTCTGGATTCCATGGATATTGAACGAGAACGGGGGATTACCATTAAATTGGCTCCGGCTCGCATGCTTTGGACGAAGGAAGGGGTGGAATATACACTGAACCTCATTGATACTCCGGGTCACATCGACTTTAACTATGAGGTGAGTCGGTCGCTTGCTGCGGTGAACGGAGCGATATTATTGGTTGACGCGACGCAAGGCGTTCAGGCACAGACCATCGCCAACCTGTACCTCGCCGTCGAAGAAAATCTGCACATTATCCCGGTGCTGAATAAGATCGATCTTCCTGCGGCAGACGTACCAACGCGCAAGGCGGAACTCGTGAAGCTTCTTGGCTGTGCGCCAGAAGATATTCTTGCAGTCTCGGGGAAAACTGGTGAAGGCGTGCGCGAGTTGCTCGATGTGGTGATTGATCGGATTCCGTCCCCGGAAGGGAAGGTTGATGCCGCCCCACGTGCGGTGATTTTTGATTCCGCATATGACGATTACAAGGGCGTTGTGGCATATGTTCGCGTGATGGACGGTGTATTTAAGAAGCGCGACAGGATTCAGATGTTGGCAACGGATGCACAGGGTGAGCTTCTGGAACTCGGTGCACTTGCGCCAAAGTTTTCGCCGCGTGACGCATTGGAAACGGGCCAGATTGGTTACATGGTGACGGGGCTGAAAGACATTCGCGCATGTCGTGTGGGCGACACCATGACGGTGATCGAACAACGTGTGGGCAGTCGGCAGTCGGGCGTCGAGGCGTTGCCGGGGTATCGCGAGGTACGGCCAATGGTGTTTGCTGGTGTGTTCCCTGCGCAGGGTGATGAATACAGTTCACTTCGGGATGCAATGGACCGCTTAAAGTTGAACGACGCCGCACTCGTGTTTGAACCAGAGCATTCACCGGCACTCGGGTACGGTTTCCGTTGCGGATTTTTAGGCATGCTACACCTTGAAATTCTCAAGGAGCGATTGAGTCGCGAATTCACCATCGATCTCGTCGTCACGTTGCCGAGTGTGGCATATCATGTCTACATGAACGGAAAACCAGAGTTTTCTGTGGTAAAGAGCGCACTCGATTTGCCAGACCCGAGCGTTATAGATCACATTGATGAACCATGGGCCCGCGTGGACATGATTACGCCGACGGACTATATCGGCAACGTCATGACTCTTGCGCAAGAACGGCGCGGCATGTATGTGAATACGGATTACCTTTCTGAGGGGCGTGCCGTATTGCATTATGAACTTCCGCTCTCGGCCATTATTGTTGATTTTAACGATAAGCTGAAGGGTGCATCGAGTGGGTACGCGTCCATGAGTTATGAAGTCTTTACCTATCGCAATGCTGATGTAGTCAAGCTCGATATTCTTGTTGCTGACGATGCGGTTGATGCGTTCGCAATGTTGGTGTATCGCGACGAAGTAGAGCGCGTGGGCCGCCGTGTGCTTGACGTATTAAAAGACAGTATTCCACAGCAGCAATTTGTGATTAAATTGCAAGCCGCGATTGGTGGAAAGATTGTGGCAAGCGAAAGAATTTCTGCTCTGCGAAAAGATGTGACTGCGGGATTGTATGGCGGAGACGCCACGCGAAAATTAAAGCTGCTTGAGAAGCAGAAGAAAGGAAAGAAGAAAATGCTCGCCATGGGTGTTGGACGCGTGGAGATTCCAAGCGAAGCGTACATGAAGGTGCTCAAACGATAATCATGAATCGGAAGCAATTTACGAAGTTTTATGATGCGAACGTGAAGCGAATCTACCGCTATGTGTATTTTCGCGTTGGGAAGAATCGGGACGTTGCGGAAGATCTCACATCGGAAATTTTCATGAAGGCACTTGAGCATTTTGAGGACTATGATCCGAAGATCTCCGAATCTGCATGGATTTACAGAATTGCGCACAACAAAGTGCTGAATCATCGGCGGGACAGTAAGGTGACGTTGGATGTGCAAAATGGGGCAATTGAGGCGGAAATTGGGGGAGTCGATCATCGTGGACGTATGAATGAACGGCTTGATATCGAGGCTCTGCTCGCAAAACTTACGCCAGAGGAACGGGAACTTGTAACGTTAAAATACCTTTCTGGGTATAAGTACTCAAGCATGGGGGAGATGCTTGGCAAATCTGCCGAGGCGGTAAAAGTTGCAACGCACCGGGCGATGCAAAAACTCAAAACGCTATGTTCTCGCTCATCATAATGCTCTGGAAGGAACGGCGTGCGGCAAATCCGTCGCGCCAGTTTCGCGTTGCGCTCCGGGAGAAGGCTGATACCTTGCTTCCACTTGAAACTCGCACAGAACACCGTTATGGAACATTTCGTCGTGCGGCGATCGGCTTTGCGGTTATGCTCCCAGTATTTTTAGGCGGAACAAGTGTATATGCCTATTCAAGTACATCAGTCACCGAAGGAAGTACGTTGTATCCGGTGAAACGCGGTATTGAATCCGTGCAATTACGTTTCCGAACTGAGCCGAATGATCTCGCGGCGTACCGGTTGAAATTGTATGAGCGACGTTTAGATGAAGCGGAACGATTGCTTGAATCACGTGAAGCAATGATTGAAACATTAAATGCGGCGGTTGAGGTAAATGATGTGCTTGAATCGTTGGAGCAATTTGAGGGACAGCATGAAGAGATCCGTGAATATTTGCAAAGAAATCAGGAGCGGTACGAAAGAGTCCGCTTGCGAGTATCCGGCGATGATTCAAGTGATGAATCTTTGCTTCGAACTCCGTCCTTCATGATCCGAAGAATACAGGATTGATTTTCAGAGATTTTCGTATTGCATAATACAACTCCGGCGACCTTTCGGCCGTCGGAGCATCGTGCGTTCGGGGCACGTTAGTGGAAGTTTTCTCCTTCATCTTCGGTGTCGATCGCTCCGATGATGTTGAGAAACTGGCAGATAATCGATTCAATAAGCAAACGATTATCCATGTTAATTGCACAGCGCTGGACCGAGTTTTCATCGAGAATCTCTTGGATGATGAAGAGATAGACCCCCTGTGAGGGGTTAGCGATCGCGAGGTAGTACAGACCATCGATTTCATCTTCCTGTACCCAGATCGTACCCAGTGGCGTGATATCGATCTGCCCGTAATTGGAGACATCGAGCTGGGGTTGACCTGCGTTGATCTCAGTGACCTGACAATCGCTCGTAACGATGTCACCCTCGGTGACATAGAGATACGTCGTTACAAGCCAGTTCAGTTCATTTTTGAGTTTCGCATTCGTGATAGGATGAACCGCGTCTTCGGTAACATGGACTGGAATGCGTTCGTGATCCAGTGGAACGAAGTTCGGCGAATTTCCGTCGTGGATTCCCTTGATCACGACCCCGACCATTCCGACATCATCAATGTGGGCACTAAAGACGAAAGTATAGTCGCGCAAGACAGTGTCGCTTGTCATGGAAGCTCCTGTATGGCGGGCAATTATAGTCATAATTTCTTGGATAAATCAATCCCATCCCCATGAGTACATGACGGCGCGGCAGATCGTTGCTACCCTGTGTGTATGATATTCAATGGAGCATTTGCACGAAAAGTATGGGCGGTTGTGGCGATATTGGTGATGGTTTCCATGGTTGCGAGCATGGCAATGTTTGGCTACTGATATGGAAACCCCTTGGATTATTGCCCCGCGAAGTCACGATGACCTCGTGACGCAACTTTTGGTGAATCGCGGCGTTCCTCCAGAAGAGCGGGATGCGTTTCTATCGCCGAATTGGGAAGTGGGAACATATTCACCATTTGCGTTCACGCGAATGCAAGAAGCGGTCGACGCGATGTTTGGCGCGCTTGAACGCGCCGAATCGATTGTGATTCATGGCGACTACGATGCAGATGGCGTGTCCGGATCTTCACTCTTGTTTGGAGTTTTGACCGATATTGCCGAGCGCCTGAATTTTTCGCTCGACCTTGGGGTCTTTCTTCCAGATAGGGAGAAAGACGGATACGGTGTGGCAATGCATACGATTGAACGTTGTATTGCGGAAGGAAAAAAGACGATCGTCACGGTGGATTGTGGCATTGCAAACGGTCTCGAATTGAATCGTGCTCATGACGCCGGGATTACAACGATTGTGTGCGATCACCACCAGCTTGGCACGCACTTTCCCGATCATGCGATTATTCTCCATCCACTTACTCCAGGGGAGACATATCCCAATAAAACGCTCTGCGGAACTGGTGTCGCATTCAAATTCGCATCGGGACTCATTGCTGAAGCGCGAAAACGCGGTGCAGATTTTCCTGAAGGGTATGAAAAATGGATGCTCGATCTTGTTGCGATCGCGACGGTGACCGATGTGATGCCGCTTACGGGAGAGAATCGTGTTCTCGAATATTTCGGATTAAAAGTCTTGAACAAGACACGTCGTCCAGGAATTCGCGCAATTCTTGCGGCGTCTGGTACTGAGCTTGGTGGGATCGACACGCAGACAATTGGATTTCGCATCGGCCCTCGATTGAATGCCGCTGGAAGACTTTCGAGTGCGAAGATTGCGTTCGACGCGATTGTAGCGAAAACACCTGAGGAAGCGAGCGTCGCTGCGGCCTCGCTCGAGCAATTGAATCGCGACCGTCAAAATATTTTCAAATCGTCTTACAAACAAGCAGAAAGTATCGCCAGGGACATGCTTGCTGAACATCAGGTCCTCGTTATCGCGAGTGAAGAATGGCTTCCGGGAATTGTCGGGCTTATTGCGGGGAAACTCGTGAACGATTTTGGCCGGCCAGCATTCGCGTTTACGAGGATTGAGGGAAAATATGTGGGTAGTGGGCGAACCGCTGGTGGACTCCATCTTGTTGACGCAATGCATGCGTGCGGTGACATCTTTTTGCGCAAAGGTGGTCACCCACAGGCATGTGGACTTTCCATGGCATCAACGATTGAAATTGATCTGTTTAGAACGCGCGTGAACGATTTTGCGCGTGAGATATTTGGTAGCGCTGGGGTTTCACCGTCGCTCGCTATTGATGCTGTCGTAGCACCATCGACCATCACTCTTGATCTTCTTGCTGTGCTTGAAGCATGCGCGCCGTTTGGAGAGGGAAACCGTCCGCCAATATTTGCCACCATGGGTGCAAACGTGATGGCGGCGGAAACCATGGGTGCAACGGGCGGACACCTTCGTCTCACCGTTCTTGATGACACTGGAGCCGTGGGTAAATTTGTTGGGTTTGGTATTGGCGATAAGGCGCGTGAACTGACCATGGGGACTGTTGTGGACATTGCGTACGAACCTGGGGTGAACGTGTGGAATGGGAAAAAGAACGTACAGTGTAGAATAGTGGAGGTAAAGAAGAGTACGTAGTGCGTAATGAAATATGATGAAAACAGTTCGCATGTATGCTGACGGGGGATCGAGGGGGAATCCGGGGCCCGCTGCGGGTGCTGCGGTACTTTTTTGCTGAATGATGATGGCACCGAGGGGAAGCGTGTTAGTGATGCGGCAAAGTACATTGGCATTGATACGAATAATCAAGCGGAATACACCGGGATCATTATTGGACTGCAAAAGGCGCTGGAGCTTGGGTATGATGTGGTCGACGTACGGTTAGACTCTGAACTTGCCGTGAAGCAACTCAACGGGCAGTACAAAGTGAAGCATCCAGAAATCGCCAAGCGATTCCTTGAGGTACACAATCTTCGCTCACAATTCCGGTCCGTGAAATTTTCTCACGTCTTCCGCGAGCAGAATGTCGCCGCCGACGCACTCGTGAACGAGACGCTTGATGCTAAAGCTAAGCTTTAACATGTATGAGGACGACGCCGATGGTGAATGAATCGTACTATCACGTGTATAACCGAGGCGTCGACCGACGGGATATTTTCTTGTCTGATGAAGATCGGCGTCGATACCTGAGAAGTTGCATTCTGTTTAATAATCAGATTGTTATACCCAGGAAGCCTGAGCTACTCATCGATGGAAGTCATCCGCATCAGGCATTGGATCCCTTGGTCTCTATCGCTTGTTATGTCTTGATGAATAATCACGTTCATGTCGTATTGAAACAGATCGCTGATAATGGCGTAGCGAAGTTTATGCAGCGTCTTGGTACTGGATACACAAAGTATTTTAATCGCAAGCATGAAAGAACCGGATCGCTGTTCGAATCGACATATAAGTCTGTTCTCGTTGAGAGCGAGGAACAGTTTCTCCATTTGACGAGATATGTTCATCTCAATCCGATAGATCTTTTCCAAGAAGATGAAGATGATGGAGTAAGGGCACTCCAGGAATATCGATGGTCTAGTTTTCGACATTATATTGGGAAAACGAAGGATCCAATCGTCGATGATCTCGAGTTGAAGACGTTGTTTCGTCCCGATGGTTATCGAGATTTTGTTCTTGACTGGATCCCGAATCGGGGTTTTGCTAAAGCTAAGCTTTAACATGATTTTCACACGGCGATTTTAAAAAAATCCCTAAATCCCTAATATCAATCGATCAATTTTGCGAGAAATCACTTTTGGTAATTGTTAAAGCTTAGCTTCGACATTTGCGTGATATACTTTCACTATATGTTTGGAGCAAAAAAAGAGGAGGTTTCTCATGGGCTGCTTGGTGTCGATATCGGCACATCGGGATTAAAAGTGGTGGAGCTCACGTCGGAAGGTGGAAAAATTCGATTGGTGACGTACGGGTACGCAGATATCGCGCCAGATAAAGATGCATCCGTGCTT
>CAYHKX010000002.1:0-13680 GCA_964357305.1 uncultured Gammaproteobacteria bacterium
CGGAAATCGCCATGCTCTTCTGCGGGAGTTGTAAAATGTGCAAGAAATAGTGCGTAGGACGTCGTGCGTTGTGCGTAGTAGTAAAAATCTCCGAGGCTCAGACGAGCGTCGGGGATTTTTTATCCGCCGTAAAGGGTAAGAGAGAGCTGACCGCCGCCGCCAACCACGTAGGCGACACGATCTTTTGCCTTGAGGAATCCGTGACGCACCAGGAACGCATGGGACCGTGGCACAAACGTTCCGGCATCAAGCGGCATCACGAATGGACGAACTCCGGCATACAAGACGAATCGCCTTGCGACATCGTCATCTTCGCACCCCACCAAAATCGGCACATGCGGGCGATACCGCGGTAAACATGCCACCACATCAGGAATCGTCGCCGGCGCAACAATCGCGTCAATAAATCCTCGCGAAGCAAGTACGCCAACGGTGTGTGCTATCGCGTGTTCGTGCGTATCAATATCCGTCACCGGTGCATCAATCACATCAAACCGCGATGCCTCCGCTTCTTGAATTACTGCCGCCATTGCCTGCACCGTCGCTGCGGGATACCGTCCGTTTGCCGATTCCGCCGAAAGCATCACTGCGTCCGTATGATCAAGCACCGCATTTGCCACATCCGAAATCTCTGCACGTGTTGCACGAGGATTTCGGGACATCGAATCCAACATATGCGTCGCCACGATGATCGGCTTTCCGGCACGTCGACATTTCTCTACGAGTTCTTTCTGCACAATTGGCACATCCTCCATGGGAATTTCAAGTCCGAGATCCCCACGGCCGAGCATGATACCGTCCACAACCGCAAGAATCTCTTCGAACCGCTCCACCCCAAGCTTCGTTTCAATCTTCGCCATGAGCCATGGTGCACGAACACCACGTGCTCGAGCGGTAGATATCGCAATCCGCCGAACGTGTTCCGCAATTTCTGGCTTCGAGATAAATGAAAGCACAAGCCAATCAACGTTATTCTCAATGCCAAAAAGCAGATCCGTATGATCTTTCTCGGTAAATGGATCGACCTTCACAACTGAATCCGGGAAGTTCATGCCCTTTCGTGACTTCAGTACTCCACCATGTACCACCTTGGCGTGAATAACTCGACCAGTCACCCGCGTCACTTCAACCTCAAGAAACCCGTCATCTAACAATATCCGTTCGCCCTTCTTCACATCCCGATGAAGCTGTGAGTATGTGACGGGAATTGGACCGTGTATTTCGTAGGCCTCAATCGCAGTCGAAAATGCGATCGATTGCCCATGATGAAGTTCGATTCCTGCATCTGGCAACGCACCGACGCGGATCTTCGGTCCTTGAAGATCCTGCAAAATTGCCACGTGCTTTCCCGCCTTCTTTGCGGACGAACGAATCGATTGCATCAACACCCTGTGCTCGGAATGTGTGCCATGAGAAAAATTGAGGCGCGCGACATCCATGCCAGCACGCATCATTCGCACAAGCACAGACGGCGATGACGACGCTGGACCGATGGTACACACAATCCTCGTTCTGCGAGACATATCGTGGATATTGTAGCATGTATCACTTTCCTCCTTTGCTCAATTTCTTCAACTCGTCCTCAAACATTTCAAGCCCTTCAAAGGAGCGGTACACAGAGGCGAAGCGGATATACGCAATTTTATCGAAGCGCTTCAACTGCTCCATAACGATCTCGCCCAGATCAGCGCTCGTAATTTCACCGGATCGAGTCTTTTGGATTTCGCGCTCAATCGTGTGGACGAGGGCGTGAAACTGCACTTGGGTGTATGGCCGCTTCTCCAAGGACTTCTTGAGTCCTAATTCAAGTTTCTCCCGGCTATACGGCTCTCGTCGACCGTTGCGCTTCACCACTGCGCAATCCATCAATTCCATCTCCTCCGTTGTGGAAAACCGAAACGCACAACGGGTACGCTCACACTCCCGTCGACGCCGCACCGACATCCCGTCTTGCGAAAGGCGGGAGTCGATGACCTTTGTAGATTTGTAGTCACACACTGGACAACGCATAAACGTTTTTATTTCGCCCATTTTCGGCTTGCTCGTCAGAAATTCGCTCACCGTACCTTGTAGTACGGCTCGCGAACTCTCTTCCTCGCGCACCAAAACTGGTCAGAAATAAAAACGTTTATTACATCATTTTTCTCCTGATAAATGCTGGAATGCCAAAATCGTCATCATCGGCCTTTGCCGGTGCGGACGTCGGAGGTCGGACGTCGGACGCAGGAGGCGCCTGCATCTGTTGCATCTGTGGCTGGACTTCTTGCACAGGTTGCTGTCGGAAACGAGGCTGTTCCGGTTCTGACGATGGCTCAACGGCTGGTGTTGGCGCTGGAACACGACGCGTTTCAAATGGCGCCTCGTACGGATTTGCCACACGTGAAGAACCGCGGAAATCGTCGCGACGAGAGACTGGTGTTGGAGACCATGCGGAACGCGGAGAAATTTCCATGTCGCCCGCAAGACTCGGTGCACGGCGCATTTCACGATTATCGAACCCGGTTGCAACTACGGTAATACGGACTTCGTCCCCAAGACTCTCGTCGATATTGGCACCAAAAATCACTTTCGCGTCGTCGTCCGCAGATCCGGTAATTACCTTTGCAGCTTCTGCAACCTCATACATCGCCAAGTCTGGACCACCAGTAACCGTAAATAAAATACCCTTCGCACCGTCGATCGAAATTTCAAGAAGTGGGCTGGCAATAGCCATCTTTGCCGCCTCCACTGCACGGTTCTCGCCAGATGCCTTTCCGATGCCCATCAAGGCCGATCCCGCATTCGCCATAATCGCCTTCACGTCCGCAAAATCAACGTTGATCAATCCTGGCAATGTGATAATTTCCGCGATCCCCTGCACACCCTGACGCAAAATGTCGTCAACGATTTTAAACGCATCGAGGAGTGATGTTTTCTTGTCGATAATCTGCAACACGCGATCGTTCGGAATCGTAATAATTGTGTCCACATGCTGAGCAAGTTCCTGATACGCATCTTCTGCAATACGCTTTCGCTGGGCGCCTTCAAAGCTAAACGGCTTCGTGACAACAGCCACCGTGAGCGCTCCAGTCTCACGCGCAATTTTCGCCACTTCCGGCGATACGCCACTACCGGTTCCGCCACCAAGACCACACGTCAAAAACACCATGTCCGCGCCGGCAATGGCGTTACGAATATCATTCGCATTTTCCTCAGCCGCACGTCGACCAACCTCTGGGTTCATGCCCGCGCCAAGTCCGCGAGTCACCGTTTTTCCGATGGGAACCTTTACTGGCGCAGGATTCGTATGAAGCGCCTGAGCATCGGTATTTACCGCAATAAAATCGATACCTCGAAGCTTCATTGCAATCATGCGACTGAGCGCCGAACCCCCGCCCCCTCCAACGCCGATCACCTTAATTTTGGCCGTTGTTTCGATGTCGGGTTTAATTTCCGCCATAGCAGAGAGTGGAATGCAGCATTTTGCCTCTTTTCGACGTATCGCATCGGTAAGAGTCTAAAATGAGTGCATTCCAAGCATGTTACAAATAGTGTTCATTCGGGCGAACCCCCGAATACTGAATGTGCTCACCGTATAGTATAGCGTGAATATGGGTCAATCGGAAGTGTGTATAGGGTGGGGATGAGGAGAATTCAAGGGTATAGTCAAATAGGCGGGGCTTCCATGCCCCGCAGAAATTCAAACACAGTACAAAGCGGAACTCGTCAACCAAATTTTCTCTAAAAAACTATGGAACCAAAGACTTTATCCACTTCCTAAGCTGATCGGCAACTTTATCGACAGATTTGAATTTAAGGAGAGAACCAAGGGAAAATTTCCCACGACCGGCCCCACGAATGGCATTGCCCCATACTGCGAGACCAATCGCCGTCGCAAACGTTGGATCATGCGCTTCGTCGATCACACTGGAAACACTCGAAGCGACACCAACGGAGCATGGAAGCCGCAAAATACGCTTTGCCACATCAATCACCCCCTCAAGTTTCACACTTCCACCAGTGAGTACCGCACCAACTGGAAGCATGCCAGAACGGTCGATTTTCCGAAGCTCGTTATCTGCCGCCTCAAAAATCTCCTCAAGTCGTGCCTCGATAATTTCAGCAATAAAACGGATTTTTACAACCTCTTCCCCATCCATCCCAAAATCTGCGAGGGCAAATTGCGCCTTACGATCAATGCGTTCCGCAATGGCATTCCCGTACTGCATCTTTACCCGCTCTGCGATTTCAATGGACGTCCGGAGCCCAATCGCGATGTCATTTGTAATGTGATCCCCCCCAAACGGCAATACCGCCGTATGAAGCAAATCACCTTCCTCAAACACCGCGAGCGTGGTGGAGCTTGCACCAACGTTTAACACGCAAACACCTAATTCTTTCTGACGTTGCGTGAGCACCGCCTCTGCTGTAGCGAGTGGCGTATACACCAAATCATCAATATCAAGTCCTGTCCGATACACACTTTTCGTGAGGTTTTTTATGTGTGATGCAAGGGCCTCAATGATCAACGCATCAACTTCAAGACGAATGCCGTTCATACCTACAGGATCTTTCACTCCGCGCTGACCATCAACGGTAAAGCTCTTTGGGATCACGTGAAGAATATCGTAATTTGTTGGAGTCGCCACGGCGCGAGCTGCTTCCATAGCGCGCTCGACATCTTCTTCTTTGATATCCGCATCCGTCCGTGAAACACCAATGACTCCACGACTTTCCTGAACCAAAATACTCTGTCCCGCAATACCGACCCATGCACTATTAATTGCAACACCCGTCATGCGCTCCGCCTTCTCTAACGCCTTCGAGATCGCCGAAACAGCATCCTCCAAGCTCGAAATTGCTCCACGATGCACACCAAAAGATGGCGAGGAAACCGCGCCAATCACATGCAAACGGGGCTTTCCGTCCTCGCCCGGCATGACTTGCGTCACTGCCACACGAATCGTGGAAGACCCGATATCAAGGCCTGTAAGAATATCGTCCGCCATAGCAAAATCTCATGTGATTATATCACGATCGACCGCCAGAGAATCTCTAGGGTTGGAAAAATATGCGGCCAAAAAATAAGGTACCCCACCATGGCTGCGGCGATACTCGTCAATAAGACTCCACCGGCCATCATATCTTTCATATCCTTCACCATCGGGCTCACTCGAGGCTGTAGTGCATCAATCAACCGCTCAAAAATGCTATTAATAATCTCCAGAACTAACACCGCGAGAACAATAAAAGTTAACGCAACGCGCTCCCAAACCTGTAATGAATCCATAGCGATCATGAGGCCGAATACCCCACCAGCAGCAAGCATCTGCAAGCGAAAACTCTGTTCTTCTTCTGCGATGCGAACAATTCCAGTAATCGCGTAATGTAAACTCTTCCACAAACGGCGGAATGAAATCATAGAATGGAAGCAACAAGGGAATCTTGAATGGGAAACATCATTGCCGCATCCGCCGGCTCTTCATGGGCGTCGCCAAGGACGTGCAGGATTCCGGGAACGATGAGATCGACGAGTTCAAGCTCGATATCAGCATGGCCTGCCACGTCGGGCGCGACCGACGTGGCCTGCCGAACCGCCTGAGCGTACGAAATGATCACATCACCGAGCGTGCCAGTATGTTCAACAAAATCTGAGGCAAAAGAGAGCACGTCTGTCACCGCGTCTTTACCCCGATACATGCGATTCAGCCGACGAATCTCCCCATCGTCCACATACGAAACCCCAATCACGCCCCCAATATCCGGGAAACGCACACTCACCGCATCTGCGATGATGCGATACGTGGACTCCGGCAATGCCTCCCCCGCCGGAATACTGTCATCAACGACGTCGAGCTCGATCATGGTGAAACGGTTAAGCTATTCACCATCATCGCAAATGTTTGCGTGTATGAAATTTCTGTCGATGTCGACAGACGGTACGTCATCACGTACACGCTCGTGCCAAGATCAATATACGCAACAAGATCATCCGCACTACGCAACGTATAGTAGCCCTCTTTCGTATAGGACGCCTGCAACGACTTGAGTTCCACCTCTTCCACATTCGTGACAATCCAGTCCTCAACCGTAAGATCTACTTCCTTCGTGTGCCACGTAATAACCACCGACGCGGCAGTTGAAGCAGTAAACGTTATCGTATTCTTTGTGAGCTCCGACGTCGCCTTCCACATGGTTGGGTAGTACACCGTAAACGGCAAGGTCACCTCAGAGAAGACCTTCACCGCACCGGTATCAAGCAACGTGGAAGGCGCAATGCCAAGCGGATCGTACCGGTGGAACACCTCATTCCCATCGAGAAAGGTGTCGCCATCGGTGTCCGGATTCCGATAATCTGTGCCATACATTCTCTCTTCAATATCCGTGAGGCCATCACTATCGGAATCCTTCGAAAGCTCTGGTTCTGCGGGCTCCTCAACCGGTGGCTTCACTACAGGATCCTCTTGAACCACAGGTTTCACCACGACTTCAACACCAGGCTCATCAACCACCTGTGTTTGCGCCTTCCCAAGCACAACATATCCAATCGCCGATGCAGCAAACAGCATGAGGACGAGAATCAGAATCCACATCCACATCGGTACTGCCCGCTTTGGCGGAAGAATCTTTGCGTTTTGCGCAGACAACGCCAACGCCGTAGCCAGTTTGGCCTCAGGCACTGGGGTTTGCACCACTGTCGGCACGGGTTCCACACGCAATTTTGCCTCAACGCCCAAAAAATCTTTTGGCATGACATGAATCACCACGCCCAAATCTTTCGCCGACGGAGCCGCGACCTCTACACCGTCCGACGTCCGTCGTCCGACGTCCGTTCCCTTTTTTTTCCCAAAGAGACCCATAGACTAGCTGCCCGTTGGAACAGCGAAAAGCTTTCCTTCCCCGTTTGGATTGTACCCACCAGAAACCTCCTGACCGTCCAAATATCCATCACCGTCCGTATCTGCCTTTCGTGGATTCGTACCGTACACCTCCACTTCTTCCCTATCACCCAGCCCATCGCCATCCGTGTCTGCCTTTGTGACCGATGTCCCAACCTCAAGTTCACGGGCATTTGTTAATCCATCGCCATCGCTATCCAACAACGTGGCAGGATTGACCGTTTCGACGGGCGTACTTTCCACATCCTCCTCTGGCTCGCCATTCGTCTCCCCTTCCTCCTCATTCGACCCAGTCGTCACACCTGTATCTGAAACTGAATCAACAACGCTAGAGTCATCTGCTGGCTGCACCATAATCCGATAGGCAAAGAAACCGGAAATACCAAACACCACCAAAACCACCGCAACTATTAAAATAATCTTCAACGCCCCACCGCGATGCGGTTCAGAGAGCGGTGGCATAGATTGCTGCCCGACAGGTGGCATTGTGCCGTACGTCGGTGGCAAACGCGTTGGCGGCGGTGCAATGGGCACCGGAACCTTCTCTGTTCCCGCGAACATGTCTTTCGGTTCTTCGTCAAACATATGGGAAATTTAGTACGTAGGTCGTAGTGCGTCGTGCGTAGTTGAGAGCCTGACTGGCTACGTACTACGAACTACGCACTGATCACTTCAACGGATCATAACCGCTGGCGACCTCCTGGCTATCAGTATACCCGTCGCCGTCTGTATCCGCGCTCGTGTCCGAGATTCCAAGCTGAGATTCAGTAAGCAGTGATAGGCCGTCACCGTCCTGATCTACCGATGAAAACACGTCATTACACGTCTCTCGTTGCTCGCCGCTAAACTGCAAACATCCAGAAACATCTCCGTTCGCAACAACATCGTTCAATAGACCAGGAAAATCGCACGTCGACGCATCAATGCCGTATTTCTCACATTCGCCATTCGCGATCACTTCACCGAGCAACTGATTCTGACACCCATGTTTAAGTACCATATCGGTGATACCACCACACTCGCCGTAATCCTTCGCCCTTTTTGCCGCAACAAGTGTTGCACCATTAACGCAAGCCGTTTCTGCATCACCAGAAAGCATGCCACACAACGAAGGGTTCCCGGAATCGTTTGCAATCAAGGAGACGCAATTCGCAAGTTCCGCATCCTCAAGACCACGACACACCGAGGCTTCGCCCGTGGCACGCGCCGCATCAGCGCGTGCTGCAGCCTCGCATGCTGCGGGATCTTCCTCATCGGCGCATGCTTGCGCTGCCGCATCGATAATCGTATTCGCCTGATTCAACGCATCACCATTCACATACGTGAGTGTGTAGGTCTGATACGCGTAATACCCCACCACACCAACACCAACAATCACCGCAGCAATCACGGCAAGCTGAATCTGATATCTCCGCACCTTCCACCACGGCAATGGTGCAACCGGTTGCTCGCCGAGAGAAAAGTAGTTTTGATTGTTTGGATCGAGGGGCATAATCGAAATAGTTCGTTGTGCGTAGGACGTAGTGTGTAGGAGTGAAGCTGAATGACAACGACCTACGACCTATACATAACGTCCTTCATCACATCACGGAGCACAGTAATCCACACGAACATTGCTGACATTTACCGTGCCCTCACCACGGAATGTAATCTGAATTGGCACCTCAACTTCACTCACACCATCACATTCAAACTCGCTTGGCCATGGAAGCACAATGTTATGTGAATCGCTTACCGAGCCACTGTCAACAGCCACTGATCCATCCGATGAGGAAATAATCGATGCTGTGCCGTTCAAGATGGAGTCGATAATGGCATCGTAGGCTTCAGAAACTTCATCCGACGACGATCCACTGTACGAATAATCAATCAGATTCTCGTCGTTATAATCTTCGCTCGAATCTGAGTCTGCCGCGATATCTTCATCAATATCACATGAAAGCAAGGATCCTTCTGTCCCCACGCAAATTGTGTTCGACGACCAACGATCCATGTCTGTCTCCAGAGAATTTTCTGTCGTCAATGCCAGCGAATACAGCTCGACTCCCTCGGTTTGAAGAATGTCAAGCGTCGCTGTATCCACATCCGACTCACTTCCAGGGTCTCCGTCGCTCAAAAGGATGATCATCTTCGCAACGTTCGTAGCATCAGTCACTGTTTCAAGAAGGCTCATCGCCGCACGCAAACCATCATCAGTCTCCGTACTTCCGCTCGCAAAATACGCATCGACGTAGTTATTCAGGGTTGATTCTCCAGATTCACCCAACAGTACTATAGTATCTGTTGTGACGGAACCGGAATAATGAACAAGTCCAATGTTCATTTTACTCCCAAACTCATCAAAGAGCGTACCAATCGCATCGTTAATACTTTCCTGTGCAACGTCGAGCCGTTCATCTATCGCGTCACCATCCGATACCGTTTGATCAAACTCGTATCCCATCGATCCTGATGTATCCGTAACAAACACCACGTACACATCCGGACGTTCAACATTTCCAAAATCCACATCAGCAACAAGATTCCCTGCAACAGTACATGCCGGCACATTGATTGTTGCCGCATTTGGCATATCCGACCGACTCGATGAACTGTAACTATACACATCAACTTCATTCACTGCATCAGCGCCGGGCTGATTCGAGGTGAGAAGAAGTGATACAGATGATGTTGACGAAGGGCAGGTAGATTCACAATCTGCGCCACACACCGGCAAGACACATGAACCATTGGCTGATGGTGAAGTTTTACAGAATGCGATATCGTCTACGTCATTTGATACTCCAGTCGATCCGGTGCAGTATTCGCCATTACCGACACCACCATCACACATACCGACCGAACGACATGTATACGAATATGATCCGTCAACCCAGGTATCCCCGGCAGTATTGCACGTGCCATTCGTCGCCATCGTGGCCTGATCGAACCAGACATATTGCACATCTGCTCCATCACAATACTCATCTCCATTGATCACACCATCGCCACAGAAATCACCAGAAGACGTGGTGTAGTTACAAGTGATAGAGCACGCCGTACACGTTGAGCCGTACGCGGAACTACATCCGCCACCATTCCCAATGCCTTCATCACATTCTTCCACGCCGTCATACAAATATGCATCTCCGCAAACGTTCAGCGTACATTCCGTCGTACATCCGTCGGTAGAGATTTCATTCCCATCATCGCACTCCTCGTTACTATCTGTGATTCCGTCTCCACAAGAATTGATCGCGGAACACACCTCCGTATCTAATACTAAAGAACACGATGAATCACAAGTCTTTGTGCGATACGTCTGAATCGTCGATTTCGCACAAACCCCGCCCGTTCCACACTCAACATTCCTGGTACAAATCTGTCCAATCTCCGAGGCGTCACCAGCAGTACAGACATATTCTTCATCGCAGGCTCCATACCACACATGGCCAATTTCACAAGCTTCACCAGATTCGCAATCTGTATCAGAAGTACAGAAATTATAGGAAGAGCTCGCAGGATCCGTTTGATGTACACATAACGCGTCTGCACTCACCGCAGAGTCGCCATCGCATTCTTCACCGGAAAGTTCATCAACCGTTTCGTCACCGCAGAATGACGCTGGGCCAGAACAATCCCACGCACAGGTCGTATTCCCGCCAATACCATAGGTTCCGTTTCGCGCTACACACGTTCCGTATGCACCGCCATATGGTCGTGCTTCGTTCAGCGGAACTGACGTTGTGGAATCACCACAATCGCACAACTCACCACCACTCACAGCCCCGTCTCCACAGTATTCCGCATCATCATACATACACAGCGATCCACAATATCCGTAATCACCGTTCAAACTGCCGTCATCACACTCTTCACCCAAATCGATATCAGCAACGCCATCGCCGCATGATCCCGCGAAACATGTCGCATCACTTGGCAGCGAGTACCCCGAACAATCAGCATCGCAAACCGCATTCGCCGTTCCAGAACCTCCGTCAGCTGTCGTGCACGACTCCGCACTGATATCACCAATTTCACATACCTCCGTCGCACCGTCGCCATTCGTACCAATGATGCCATCACCACAGACGCTCGATACTCCATACACGTCACCATCGCAGTACGAAGAGGTATAATACGTCACCGCGTCTGTTGCGTCATCATCCAAATCATTCACCCACGCCATGGCGGTGTATTCCAAGTCTGTTGCGATCTCGTAGCTCCGTTCACCAACTGCGCGATAATGATAGACCTGCGATCCCGCCGGGCAGGAGTACGCACCGGTCGTTTGGTTCACACATGTCGCGGCATCATACCCCTCACACATGGTGTATGTATTCAACGGATCAACCGGAAGCTCATCCGTGCTTAGCGCGCCTCCGAATGTCGCATTCCACGATCCCCATGCGCTGGACGCCAACGCGCGTACTGCGGTGCCAGCCTGCAGTGTTGGCACAATCGCTTCACACGTTTCGCTCGTCGGACAATCAGAATCGCTCGAACAGGATTGCGACGTCGTTGTGCTACACGACATGTTTTGTTCACCATATTCCGTGACAGCGATTGCGATATCCTTCAAGTCCGCCAACCGATCAGCGTCACGCATGATTTTCAGCTTGTCTGAACCGCACGTTTCTGCACCCGCACGATCGCAATCCAAATCGGACGAGCACGTATTTCCGCTCACGCTACAGACACGATCGTCTGCCACATTCAACAAGAACGTTGCGCTTTCGAGCATTTGCTCATAGATATCGATCGTCACCTCAGATGCGCCTTCATTGTACGTCACCACAAGAATGTTTGAGTACAAACCACCTGATGTTGCATTTGCTGCCGCGATGTACGTTGAACGACCATCTGTCACCGCCTGAAATCCATCAATCGTGGTTTCGGTAGGGCTTCCAGAGAATCCTTTTGACGTGTACCACGCCATCGGACTCAAGAATTCATTATTGCTCAAGACGCGCACACCAATAGCATCGCCTGCCGAGTTCGCGCCGGCAGACGTCGATGTTGAATCAACCTGAAATAGGTACTCTTTCAATACATCAGACGTTGGCGTTGTTGGCGCGAGCACGACGTCAACATCGGGCAAATCATCCGATGTATCGTCCGCAGTACCAAAATCCTGACAGTACGAGAGCGAGAAATTCATGTATCCACTCGTTCCAGCAGCAGCCAATCCGTTCGCAAAACCGTTCGCATCATCGCTCCATGGGAAACTGACTAAATCTGGCCATGTATTTTCACAAAGATACGCAGTGACGTCCTCGGTTCCGGAAATGGTTTCACCCGTGGTGGCACCCTCATCATCACTCGTAATTATCGCGGTCGCCTGAACCGTCGCGTCGCCGTTATCAGAACCCACGGTCACCAACGCAGCGTCGGCCGACACTGAATCTTGCGTAACAGTGAACAACGCATCATCGCTCATGCTCCAATCAGACCAAGCCCAATCGTACACATCTGCAATGCCCGAAATTTCTTGACGCGTACTTCCTGAAAACGAAATCGCCGTAGCAGTGAACGCATGTACCTCACCTGATGATGTGAAAATACCTGGCGAATCCTCGTTCGTGTCTGTAACTTCCACCGCATCGAGTGTACAGATCTCCGTTCCGGTCACGAACGTCACGGATTGCGATCCATTCATTGCAACACCCAGTGCAGACGTGACCCCTTCCGACGTGGTATCGGACGCATCACTATCACCAAGAATGACCAAAGTATATGGAGAATTTGGCTCAAGCGCGACACCGACGTTCGCCGTAATTTTGTACGCGCCAGTTCCAACCGCAGTCTGCGTAAAGGAATCAATCGGCACAACACAGTCCGTCGTTGCAGCAGCTTCCGCAATTGGACCGAGAATAAACACCTTCAATGTTGCCGCAATGCGCTGAATCCAATTCATCGCGAGATAGCTCGATGTTGTGTATTCCTCTGGACACTCCTGATCCGCGGCAAGGCTCAATGCTGCATACATGCGGTACGACTTCGTTGTTTCACCTCCATTGGTTTCCGAAGCAATAAATGATGAGGTGTTCATTTCTCGATCAAACGTCGCCGTCATGGCCGAATTACGACAAACCTCACTTCCCGATGGTGCGGAAGCGATGAGAATTGGACGTGGGGCACAGCAGTTCGACGTACCCACTCCATGCGTTTCTGAATCGCTGCAGTCTTGATCATTCTCTGCAACACAACTCAACGTCCACGACGCAGTTGCAGTAAAGTTCGAGCTTGGCTCGGTGACAGAAATATTCGCGATCGCAACATTGGTCACTGCGCTGACCTCAAAACTCGCTTCATCCGTAATGTACGTAACCTGCGTTGGATCAGGATTCCCATCACCAGATGCGCTCGAAGATTCGCATGAATCGTATTCTCCAAAACCTGAAATGCCATCACCACACACAGACGGTATGCTGTACCTCACCGATGAGCCCTCAAACGTACAAGATGCGGAGCACCCCTCTTCGCCATCACAATCTTCACCCGCTCCCACGGCATCAACCTCCGTGATTCCATTTCCACAACAATACACATCCGTCGATACAACACACAATGGCAATCCCTCACGAATACATGTTGAAGAACAACCGTCATCGTCCGCAGCGTTTCCATCATCACATGTCTCATACGGATCCGTTACCACGTCGTCGCCGCACTCCGCGCCACCCGTCGCAGCAGAACTCTGCGATCCTTCACGCAAACATAATCGGGAGCATCCATCGCCACTTGCGTTATTGCTATCATCACACTCTTCTCCAGCGTAGGTTGTTGCGTCGTACGAAATATCACCGTTTCCACACGTTGC
>CAYHKX010000002.1:13690-21663 GCA_964357305.1 uncultured Gammaproteobacteria bacterium
GTTGCTCCAACCGCTGCAGAACCTTCTGCAAGACAGGTCGCAGAGCACCCATCACCGTCAACGAGGTTCCCGTCATCACAGTCCTCTGCGATATCGTTACCGTAATCCACCTCAATCTCCACATTTCCACAACACGAAGCTCCAGCGGTTCCACACGTAGATGCAACGTATGGACAGTCGCTATTCGTGGTACATGTCGTACCGCTCACCGTACACAACGAGAGAGAAACATCACACATCTCAACGCATTCACTGTCCGCAGAACATGTTGCACCTGTTGAACTACAAGCAAAGGCACACGCAGCACTTCCTTCATACACACACGTCGAGGAACATCCATCATGATCGGTTGTGTTCCCGTCGTCACACTCTTCGCCACTGCCGTCAGCATTCTGATCAAGGACGCCGTCACCACATACCGCCTCATATGCTGCGCTTCCGAGTGGTGTACAGCTCTCAGAACATCCTGCAACAATTTCATTCGACCCACCATCAAGGAGTGCACCGGACTGCGTATACCATGCCGCCGTCGAATCATCCGTTGCCGTGTTCTGACTATCGTCCGCAATAGCTGGGAACGTCGTATGTTCCGCGTCTTCCCAATTCCACGCATACTCAGCTCCGGTCAATCGCTGACCAGAAGTCGAGCATGAATCTGCAGCGCCAAACGCGTCCGCGGTAAATGCTGCGGTTTCACCAATCGCTGTTGCAACCGCGGAGGATGGCGACAGCTCAATACGCTCCACGGAACACAACGTACCGTCTTCTTGCACACGGAACATCCACGAGAAATCTGTGCCGTAATTGGTTCGAATCAGGGCCACGCCGCTTGCACTGCGAATATCTCCAGAAACAATGACGCGATAAAATTCCCCCGGAGTCAAGGACAAACCATCGAACACAAACCCATCACACATCGTCTGCGCGGGATCTGAATATTCACACGCCGGATTTGCATCAACAACAGTAAGGCTTGTACACAACTCATTCGTACAGGAATACACCGTGATGTTGTCGCCAGAAATAATGTCACCGGTTTCCATGGTGGTATTAAACGACGCACCAACCTCCGCGTTCGTACACGCTTCCGTACAATCTGGCCAATACCTCACGATGTATGGATCTGAAAATTTCACAATGAGCTCCGCATCATCTGAAACAGTCCCGCCACTCTCACCATTGATTGCTGTTGCTGTCACGATGGTCTCGCCTTCGGCAAGCGCCTCAAGCGTTGCACATGAAGTTGGGTCACCCGTACAGTCAGCATCAGCTGTCACAGTAAAATCCACGTACGAATAGCGATCAACGGACCAGTCCCACGTGTAATCCGTGCTATCGACAACAATACAACCTGTTCCCGCATTTGCAGAGAATCCCGTGGTCTGACCATCTTCCGTCAACGTCTCAGACGTCGGAGACACCGTCACGCGATCAACAACGCATGCATCGCCACTCGATGACGTCGTAAAGTCCCACGACTCGTCTGCTGCGAGTGGAATCGCATCCGCCGAAACCGCCGCGGAGGAAATAGTCACACGGTACGTGGTGCTTACATCGAAATCTTCATCCGGAATCCATGTTACACGCGTGGCACTCGTTGACGATGCCGCGGTCGCGGTTCCGGAAATATCTTCAGTTGTGGTACATGGGTCCGCGCCAGAATCCGTACATTTCGCCACAAAAACCGCATCCTCTACAGAAGCCTCATTCATGAGCGTCGTGAATTCTGCGTACACGACCGCATTCACACATGTTTCGGCTGCCGTCGAGAAAACCTCATTTGGAACTGCAGAAACGACGTCATCAGAACACTCAGAAATAACCGCAGGAACTTCGGCGATCTCACCTGTTGAAAAACTCCATGCATATGCAGCAGCAACCGTGGATACTAGTTCACCCACTTCTGTCGATCCGACGGTAAAGTTTACGGAATTGCTTTGTACACCCGCTACCATCACCGTCACTGGTCCCGTGACCGAACCAGCTGGAACCGCAATATCGATAGAATCGTTGGTCCAGGTTGTTGCGAAAACGCTCGTCACGCCATTATAAAACGTAACGGTATCAACATCGGTTCCAAAACCATCACCCGCAATCGTAATTACGTCCCCAATATCACCGGAAGATGTGATGGAACAGATTCCTGGCGTTGGCTCGTCGTCAGTAATTGTGAATGACGTTGCCGTCGAAATGGTACCGTCATTATTCGTCACATACACCGTATAGGAACCGGCAGTGACCCCGTCTTCGTTATTAAATGACTCCGGAACAATAACGGTCACTTCGTCATCACTCCAAAAATCCTCAGAACACGCGTCGGGAAAATCAATACCTGCCGTGGCGGTATTCCCGTCCGCAGCCTCAAACGTCACAGTCCCCACACTCGCACCGAAATTTGTTCCGGAAATCGTGACGTACTGTCCGATACCACCAGAAATTGGACTAATATCGGTAATCGTTGACACGTCAGCAAGCAGCGTTTCAACCGTATACGAAATGACATTCGACATGTTGCCATCAACAACAAGCGCGACATCGTACACACCGGAATCCGCATTCGGCACCGTCACGCTCACCGAATCCGCGGACCACGATGTGTATGATCCCGCTTCCGTCAAAGAGAAGAGTACTGTTGAGTCGTTTTGGGTTTCACCAAAATTCGATCCATCGAGCGTCAATGCGGATTCAGAAAAACCGGAATCTTGCGAAAGCGAACAGAGATTTGGCATCACCACGTCATTCACGTCGAAATTCGGCACCGATGCGCCGTTATCATCATCTGTTGCCTCAGAATCACCATTTCCGGTGGTTATAGTCATTGGACCATCCCCGGCACCCACGGGAACTGCAACAATAATTTCCGTATCGCTCCACCCATCTGAACATTCAGTTAAAATAGTCGCTTCAACCGTTCCGGTTCCGGACTCATCCGTGAACACAACCGATCCGGTATTCGAACCGAAACCTGTTCCAGAAATTGTCACATACGTTCCAACAGCGCCAGACTGTGGAGAAATGCCGGAAATCGTTGGAGTTTCTTCGCAGACGCCGTCAATGCAGGATGATCCACTCGAACAATCACCGTCAACCAAACACGCCTCACCATCACACGCGCCACAATACGTTGTACCGGAAGCATCGCCACCACAATCGATGCCTTCTTCACCGAGATCAGAATCTTCAACGCCATTAAAACACCACTCTGGACGCGCCTTCACTGAAACGGAATCAGTATCCGTGTTGCCCGCAAGGTCAGTCACGGTCACGGAAATACTGTACCGTTCCCCGTTGGTAAAACTCTCCGTGCTCAAGGTTGTATCAATAGTAGTTTCCGTTGGATTACCAGCCGCAGAAATACTGTCCTGCCATTCGTCTTCAATAAGAAAATCCGCAGCAGAAATGCCAGCGTCATCTGTTGCACTCACTTGAACATCCACTGTTGCGCCCGACGAAACACCAGCACCAGACTCTGGGATCACAACGCTTGCGGTTGGATCTTCAGTATCCACAAGGGTTCCCGACGTAAACGTCGTGGTACACGGCGAGTCTGTTGAGCACGTCAACGATGATCCGCTTGAGCTCATCAGGCTTTCCGTTGCAGTAATCGTGAATACAGAGCTCTCATCAAAACAGAATCGATCCGCATTGGGATCTGGACACGCAGCGCTTGGAGTGAAAGTCACCGAATTCCCGGAAGCGTCAACCGTTCCCTCAATTGCCGTGCCAGACGCGTCTATAATACTAAAATTTCCGTCAATCGTGTTCTCGTCTACCGTTTTACTGAATGTGACGCGAACAACAATATTTCGAATCGACACCTCACCTTCTGGTGAGAATCCAGTGATTTCAAATAACGATCCGCTCCCGCCGCCAAGTCCGCCACCAGAATTCGAATCTCCACCATCCGATGATCCACTCGAGGAGCTTCCACCCGTTGCGCCAAGTAGCGAGCTAATCACGAACGACGCAATGCCCCACGACATCAGCACAATGAGTAGTCCGACAGCTGCATTGATGAGGATATTCTTTGCTTTATCAATTTTCTCCGGATTTCCCGAAGCGGTCATCCAGACAAAACCACCATACACCACGAAACAAACCAGAATGACACCAATGAATCCAAGAGCATAACTGATGATGTTGCCGATAATGATCTTGGGATCTTCGTTCCCTAAGCCTGTTTCTCCTCCAACTGCATCGAGCGCCTCTGTCGTGACGTCTGCCGCGTGAAGTATTGTTGGAAAAATACCAAATGCCCCAAGGCTCATAAAAAGCCCGAGGCTCAGTGTGGTAAGTCGTTTTTGGAAAGAAGTCTTCACAACAAAAGGCTAGAAAAGCGCACACGCTGTGCTTTGCGGTGTTCCGTTGCAGCAATATGGTTCGGTAGCTGAGGTTCCGCAGCTTCCACCGTTCGCGTTCGGCCCTTCGCCTGGAACAAAGCAATTCTGATATTCATTTCGCAGGCCTTCATTCACCGTGACACCATACATATAGGACAACACAGGATCCGACGTTGCGTCAGACGCAAGGAACGTGCCGTGATTCAGCGTAATCATGGTTTTTGCCGGCGTCTGTGATGCGGTGAGTACCTCTTCATCACTCGATGTGAGCCATGTTGTACGAAGCGCGTACCACAATTCGTGATCATCACCAGAAATCACCTCCTCATTCGAGAGCTCAATCGTTGAAGAATTCGCGGTTGATGCATCCAGAATACCGTCGAACGTCATGTTCACTGCCTGATCGAGATCAAGGTTCTCGCCAAGAATATCCGGTGTAATAGTTTCAATAGTCGGACCATCCGCGTTATAATCATTTGTGGTCGCAAAACTCCATATATAATCATCATCCGCAGCAACAGCTCCGTCACCGTCACCATCCAATGCGTTTCCGGATGTGTCAACAATACCGTCGTACGGATATGCAAGTGCAGTTGGATTGGTAGACGATGTTGGTGTTGCGGATGCGATAGTTGTGGTCATCGATTCTCCTCCCGGTAAGCAATACACCGTCTCATTACATGAATTCGTCCCACACGCGTCAGTGGATGCGAACGTTACTGTGCGATATCCATTACTCACTGAGTACGTTCCAGCAACCGGCGCCGTACTTAACATTCCAACAACTTGAATATTCGAGAATCCGCTATCTGTTTCTCGAGTTCCGGACGCCGATGTTGGGTCAACCGCTTCATCAAACGTCATTTGCACCATAATGTTCCGATCCTTCGTTGTCCCATCGGCCGGCGAGACGCTCTGTACCTGCGGCGGCGTCACGTCGATCGTCGTCCCGGTAGTGAAATACCACAAGT
This sequence comes from uncultured Gammaproteobacteria bacterium, assembly GCA_964357305.1. Classification (GTDB taxonomy): domain Bacteria; phylum Patescibacteriota; class Patescibacteriia; order UBA9934; family UBA9934; genus CAIKHN01. Next base: position 19,002 of record CAYHKX010000002.1, read on the forward strand.
ACCCACCGTCATCGATCACCGCGTCACCGTCAGTATTCACAATCGCGTCACTCAAGAACACCGCGTACGTCACGTCCTCTGTTGCAGAACCAAGATACTCCGCTGGATCAAAAGAGAACGTTGTAAGATCATCGGTGAATGCCACCGAAACATCGGTAAGCGCCGCGGAGTCCCCCTCGTCACGAACATAAATCAGGACATGCTCCGTATTGATTGCTGTTGCCGTCGTGTCATCTGAAACATCATCCGGCGTACCAGCATTATCGTAACCAGTAATGAATGACTCCGGATCCATAGCATCACGGAACGTCACGAAAATTCGTGTATTGCGCGAAACGTCCGTCGCATTACGCTCTGGGTAATGATCCCGAATCGCACCAGATCCAAGGGAGTTCGAAAGGCGTTCCACTGAAACAGACCCGGAAGCACTACCGGAACCGCTCATACCCGTTGCGGCGCCGAGGAGATTCAAAATAAATATAGAAATCGCATACGCCGAAAGGGTGATGACTAAACCAACCACGGCGTTGATGAGGATGTTCTTTGCTTTATCAACCTTCTTATCGTCGCCACCGGCTGTCATCCAAATTGCTCCAGCGTAAATAAACAGAATCAAACAAATAACACCGAGAATTCCGAGAAATACGTTAATGATCCTCCCGATAATCGTGAGAAGATCTGCATCAGAAAATCCACCACCATCGGCAACCGAAGACAAATTCGCATCCGCCGCGAATGCAAACATTGGCAATGCAAGGACGAGTCCAAACACAACAAGCATGGCGCTGCGTTTGAAAGCTCGAACAATAAAGGGGTTGAACACACGCATGGCGATAGTATACCGCAAGAGTGCTCACCCCTTCTCATCAACCTTGGGGAAAACGGTGCGCAATCGCCGCACGCAATTCGTCGAGTCCTGTACCCGTCACCGCTGAAACACCAATTGCGCCACTTGGCACCGGAAACGACACCGCACCCAGTGCATCAACTTTATTGTATATCCGCAATCGTCGATCCTGAGGAACTCCGAGACTCGTGAGAATATCATCAACAACCGCAATCTTCTCATCGCGTTTATCGTCTGACGCATCGATAACATGCAGAAGCACATCGGCGCTAACCGCTTCGGAAAGTGTTGAATGAAATGCGGCGATTAAACTCGGTGGCAAGCCTTGAATGAACCCGATGGTATCAGAAAGCAGCGCTGTCCCTTCAAGCTCGGGAAGAAACAACGAGCCTACTCGAGTATCGAGCGTGGCAAACAGCGCATTTGCGGCATATTCCTTGCGCTTCGTCAGCGCATTCAGGAGCGACGTTTTTCCCGCATTCGTATAACCAACGAGTGCAACAGTGCGTTCCCGCATTTTGGTGCGCCGTTCACGTTGCAGATTACGCACACCCTGATATTTCTCAAGCTTCTTCAAAATTGCTCGCTCTTGCTCACGCAAATGGCGCTTCATCGCTTCCGTGTTTCCTTCTCCGCTTCCACCACGCGTTCCCGTGCCACCACGCTGCCGACCAAGCTGCTCCCCCATGTTGTAAATACGCGGCCCCATGTGCCGCAACCGCGCGAGTTCAATCTCGAGTTTTGCCTCTGCGGTGCTCGCGTGTTTGTCGAAAATATTCAAAATGAGATCAATGCGATCCCACACCTTCACTTTTGCTGGGCGAAGAATCTCTTCCAGCTTGTACATCTGCCCTGGCTTGAGCGGATGATTAACGACGAGCAAATCCGCGCCGAGCACTTTGGCGTCGCCAATAAGTTCTTCAACCTTTCCCTTTCCAATAAACGTCTCGTTGTCAGGCTTTGCTTTTCGCTGAATGGATTTCACCACCACTGCGCCACCGTACGTCTTCACGAGCTCCTCGAGTTCCGTCATCCGATCTTCGGCCTCGCGTTTGCTCGCCGAAAAATGGATGAGGTCAGCGAGGATGGCTTTTTTAAGAGTTGGCATGATTAAATTCACTAATCCTCAATAATTCCGCCTAATAGCATCTTTAAGGCCGAGAGATACTTCTTGTATAAAAGTAAAAATTCACGGTGAACACCGGCCCAGTCCTCCTTCACATACAAAGAAAGTACTCCAACCTTATCAAGCGCATCCGTTAATGCTTCGACATCGTCTGGATGTTCAATAATATTCACAGCCCTATTCAAATCACGCATTCCCATCAACTTTTCATCCACAGTAAAGCCCTTTGCTGAAAGAAAAAGAAATAATGCATTCACAGATTTACGCTGATCCGAAGGACTAACACTTGGAAGCAGGGCAACGACTCGTTCATCTGTCAAACCATGCTCAAGGATCTTTTCGTTCATTGACACAATCAAACTTCGTAAATTAACACAAAGAGCAGTTAATTCCTCTTTCGTAACAGCACTTTTTCCGTGTCGTGCAAAATTTCCGGATGTCAAAATAGGAAAGCCGATTTCTGAGTGCGCAGAGCCGAGCACGTTAATCGATTCAATCGAGGTAGCAATTTCGTAAATAAGCTCCGCATTAGTAAATTCATTTGCCTGACGTTCAGCGCCCTCAGCCTTTGCAATCGACTCCTTTCTTACGAGAACCGCTTCATGTTCACGAATTATTTCACTAGCACGGGTGTCAGGATCTGCTTTGATCAAAGCGAGAATCTCATCGACAAGAGATCCACGCCATTT
>CAYHKX010000003.1:0-16249 GCA_964357305.1 uncultured Gammaproteobacteria bacterium
AGCTTGCGATTTATCCAGCCGTCGATCCGCTCGATTCGTCGTCCAACATTCTCGATCCAAATATTGTTGGGGAGGATCACTATAACACGGCGCGCGGTGTGCAGAAGGTGTTGCAGCGCTACAAGGACTTACAGGACATTATTGCGATTCTTGGAATGGACGAGTTGTCTGACGACGACAAGATGCTCGTGGCGCGCGCACGCAAGATTCAGAAGTTCTTGTCGCAGCCGTTCAACGTTGCGGAGCAATTCACCGGCAGCCCTGGAAAATACGTTACGCTCGCAGAAACTGTTCGTGGCTTTAAGGAAATTTTGGAAGGAAAACACGACGACAAGCCAGAACAGGCCTTTTATATGAAGGGGGGAATTGATGAAGTGACTGTGTAACTCAGGCCGTAGTGCGTAGTTCGTAGAACGTGGCCACTCCGGCTCACCGCTACGCCCTACGCCCTACGCCCTACGAACTATGGCAAAACTCCAACTTCACTATACTGTTGTGACTCCTGAGCGCATCGTTTTTGAAGGCGACGCGGAGAGTATTTCGGTTATGACATCCATGGGCGAAATCACCGTGTTACCACACCACGTGCCATTGTTGGCGTTAATGAAAGCCGGTGAGATGCGGGTGCGAGAGGGGAGTAATGAGGAACTGCTCGCGACATCTACGGGAATGTTTGAGGTGCGGCAGGATGGATCCGTGGTCGTGCTGGCGGATACTGCGGAGCGCATTGATGAACTTGAGATATCAGCAATCGAGGAGGCAAAGCAGCGGGCGGAAGCTGCACTTATTGAGGCGCGCAACCAAAACGATGTGATGTATGCTGACGCTGCGGCACACCTGGAAAGAGAGCTGGCTCGCTATCGGGTAGCAATAAAGAAAGGAAAATCTCGGCAGCATTGAACAGAAAACTTGTGAACAGCGTAAAAAGACTGTGGTAAAAGCACAGTCTTTTCTGTTTCTAAAGTATTTAACGGAATTTGTACGTTTTACGACACTTGTAGAAGGTATATAACCAATTTCATGGAATATATGATCTTCGTCCACACGACTTCTATGAATTCAGTGAGGTTCGGCATACACTTTGCCCATTGAATCCTAGTGATTTCTTCTATGACGCCTTGGGAATGGTCTATGGCAGCGGTGGTGTTCGGACCGATACTCTCAGTCATCACGATGTGGTTTCTCACGAGAGAACAGGCTCAGACAGCCAGTGCGGTGCTCTTCGTGCTTACCGGTGTCTCAGGAGTGCTTGCGTGTGGATACGGCATTGTTGCAATGGAACCTTTTTTCCTTCCCACGAATCTGTTCTTCACCATGGTTGCGACGTTCGACAAGTTTTCCGCACTATTCTTTTTTCCGTTTGCACTTCTGGTTACCGCGCTTGGCATGCGTTGGTACGCACAACGGGCGGTAGCGCCTCGAACCCATGCACAGGTCATTGGTACTGCACTCATCGTGATCGGTACAACATGGGTCGTGCTCTCCACAAACATTCTCGGTATCGTTGCGGCGCTTCTTGTCATCCTGTGTGGCGAAGCATGTCTGACATCTCACACCACACGGATAGTGGTGTTACGAAGTGTTGGCGTGATTGCTGTTGCAATAGGACTTTTCATCCTTTCTTCCGGAGCGCTCTTCAACGACTTTGCGGCGTTGGCCTACATCGCTGCAGAGATCAATCCTCCGCGGCTCATTGGTGCATTCGCTGCGGTGCTTATTGGTGTGACTGCGCTTTCCGGCGGATGGCCATTTACGCGTACGATGAGCAGACAAACGTCGGTCATGCTCGCCGGAGCTGAGCGTGCACTCGTTCGTTCAACCTACGTAGTTGTTCCGCTGTATGTGTGTATTCGAGCAGTGCTCTTCATTCTTCCGCCACTCACGTTGTGGTTTGCGGTGCCGGTGAGCGCCATCGGCGTCCTCACCATGCTTTCTGCGACGCACTTCGCGTCAAAGCACCGGGCATATTCCGACACAACATTTGTGTTCGGTGTTGGCGTTACGCTGTTCATGTTGAGCTCAGCAATGTCGTTTCAGGCACTCGCGATGTTTGAGGCAATGAATGTTGTACTGTTTGCAACCTTGCTCCATATCGCTGGTATTGTGCTCTCAGGAGGTGCGGAAGAATACGTTCCGAATACCGGAGCGATTGAACGCACTGCCGTACGTGTCGCGCTTGCCGCGCTGCCGCCGTCGGTATGCTTTGTGAGTGTCTGGATGTGTGTGAGTGTGGTGATCGTGAATCAGAGCGCACTACCGCGACCACTGGCAATGTGGTTCATTATCGGCACACTCTTCCTTCTTGGCGCTTTCGTGCAAAGGGGATACGCAGCGATAGCTGAAGTGCGTTCGGTTCTGGCGCGAGCCGATCGATTCGCACCATTCACTCATGACTTCTCGTTCCTGCTACTTGTTTCTCTCTCAACGCTCGGTGCACTTTTTGTGCCATTCGTCTTTTCTGCAATTGGCGCTGGGCCTTTGACGATTGGCGCAGAAACATGGCACGGCGCAGTCGTTGCGGGCGACGGCACACTGAGTCTTGCCGTGCTCCTTGCGAGTATCGTCGGATTCAGCGTAGGCTTTTGGCTGTTACGCGACAAGAAATCCACCATTTCCATTCATGAAAACGTTGAAGTGCCGAGCACAGTGGAGTTTGCGGAATCACGCATGACGGTACTTCGTCGTGAGATGTACAAGACCGCTGTGCAATATGTCACGACGCCGGGACGAGAGAAAATTCAAAAGTTCCAGATGTGGCATGAATTCCATGCCACGAGGGCCGTCTCACCGGCAATTGGATGTATGCTCCTGACGGTTATCCTTACTCTTGTCATTGCACTATGACCTCACTCGAACTCGCGCTCCTTCAGGGCGCACTTCTGATGATTGTTGCACCAGTGTGCGCAGGGATTGGGAGCACCATTGTGACACTCGTGAAGCAAAAGATATGGGTGATGCCATGGGTGATGTATCGTCGAGAGAACACTGGTATTGCGTCAGTGGCCCTTGGTACAACGCTCATGTTTAGCATGCTCCTCCCGCTCCTCGGGTTCGAAGGATACGCCGGCATCTACGGAAATATCGTTACGTTGATTGCAATCCTTGCTATCGTTGGTGGAGCAAGTGCACTGCTCGATGCGAAATCTATCGTGCCAATGGCGTTGTGCGCATATGGAACAACACTCCTTGCACTTGGAATAACGGCCGCGAGGATCAACGGCTCGAGCATGCTCCTCGTGATGTCCAACAATGTACAGCTGTCGACGGTGCTCGTGGTTGTGGCAATGACGCTGGTACTTCTTGCGCTTCGAAATGATGCCGCATCAGAACGTACGCGAGATGCCCGTATGGTGTTGCACGTGGCGATCGGCATACTCCTTGTCAATATTCTTGCCATGATGACGTTCGCAAATCTCCTGACGCATACGCAACCTGCTCTGAATGCGCTTATATTCGCAGGGAAGGCAATTGGTATCACTCTCGTGATTGAACTCCTTGCCGCCGTGGCGCGTCGATATGCGTCTGTCACGCCGCAACGACTCGTTCGCGCTGCAGCGTTCCTTGGAATTCTTGCGAGTATTGGTACTGTGTGGTTTTCTAACCCATCGCTATGATGAATTTTTTCGTTGACCTTTGGTATGCAGATCTCGTCACAATCGCCGCGCTCGCTCTCGCAGGTGTTGTGACGATTGCTGGCGTACTCATGAGCATCAATGTCTTCCGTCATGAAGGCAACGCTGGCACGATTTCACCAAAGAGACGTATCCATGCATATATTCTTGTGGGAATTGCAATTGTTGCTGGAGCGATCGGGTTGCGTATCCCGCACGTTGGAGCAGTCTGGCTCTCCGTACACGCACTTGCCATGATCGCCGTCGCGAGTTTGTCGTTGTACGGGCGCAATACGACGAATCAACTTACGAGACGTTTTGGTGTGCGTGTTGCGTGGAGCGCGTGCCTCGTCGCACTTGGTCTTGTGATTTTTTCATTCAATCCGTTTCAATTCGCACCAAGCACCATTGCTGCACAGGTTGCGTTTATTCTTGTGGTGCTTGGGTACGGTGTTTCTCTTGGTATCGCGCCGATGCATATCGGACTTTCCGAGCTCTACAGTAAAATTCCATCACCAATTGTTGCGCTCGTTGCGCCACTTTCACTTCTCATTGGAGCGCTCGGAATTTTCCGTATGCGCGAACTGGTCGACAGCATCATTGCAGATACTGGTGCATGGACCGGGAATATTCTTGTTGCATTCGGACTCATCACGACAGTCATTCTCGCGTGTACATTGCTTCGTCAACACAATTATAAGAAGTTCTTTGCTGAGCTCACCATGTTCCACACGGGAGTGCTCTTCACGTTTGCCGGATTCGGTGTTGCCGGAACTATTCCAGCACTCATACACCTTACGCTCACGGTCATCATGACGTCAGCACTGTTCTGTATTGCAGGAATACTCCACGCGACATACAAAACAACCAAATTCTCTGGGGTCCGAAACATCTCCGCATTGCTTCCTTTCCCGTCCGTGCTCTTCGGTATTGTGTTGATTGGCGCACTTGGTGTTCCGGTATCCGGCATGTTTATGAGCCTCATGATCGGTATTGGGTACGGGCTACAATTCCATCTTGTGCTCACCATAATGCTCGCGTGGTCATGGGTTATGGTCATTGCTGCAGTCTCCGCACGCCTTCTCGCTCTCACTCGTGCATCACAGGATGACGCAGTTGTCTTGCTTCCCGTGCGTTGGTATATGTCGCTTACGGTTCTTACCGTTGAATGTATTAGCATGTTCGTCGCGGTGTGGTGGATTGGTACGCCACAGGGCATCACGTTCTTTGTTGACGCTGCACAGCGTATTGCAGCGTTCTAAACACGAACATGGACGAACTCTTAAGGGGATTAAATGACGAACAGCTTCGTGCAGTGACCCATGGAGATGGGCCGCTGATGATTATTGCCGGCGCTGGAACGGGAAAAACGACGGTGATCACGAAGCGAATCGCCTGGTTGATTGCGCAAGGAAAGGCAACGCCAGATCGTATTCTTGCGCTGACCTTTACCGACAAAGCGGCGAACGAAATGGAGGAGCGCGTTGATATGCTGTTACCAATGGGCTACGTGGATCTCTCCATGTCGACGTTCCATGCATTTTGTGAGCGCGTGCTTCGCGAGCACGGTATCGATATTGGACTTCCACAAGATTTTACGGTCGTCTCAGAAGTGGATGCGTGGCTCCTCATGCGGCGTCACCTTGCGGATTTTTCATTGGACTATTATCGACCACGCGGAAACCCAACAAAGTTCTTCCGCATACTCCTTGGGCATTTTTCTCGCGCAAAAGACGAGGGGATTTCTCCTGAGCAGTACATCACACACGTGGAGACCATGATCGAGAATACGGCAGGTGGCGCACCGGAAGCGTTTGCCGCAATGCCAGACGAAGAACGACTCGAATGCACGAAGTTCCGTGAGGTCGCATCCGCATACAGGAAATATCAAGAGATTCTTCTCACCGAAGGGGCGCTCGATTTTGGCGATTTGCTCGCATATACGGTCGAGCTGTTGAAAACGCGTCCAAACATTCTTGCGGAATATCGCAACCGCTACTCATACGTAGTCGTCGATGAATTTCAGGATACAAATACCGTGCAATATGAACTTGTCCGATTACTTTCAGCGCCAAAGAATAATCTCACCATTGTTGGTGATGACGATCAAGCGATTTACAAATTCCGCGGCGCTGCACTCGCGAATATTTTGAGATTTCGGGAAGATTACCCGAACACCGCCAAAATTGTTCTCACACAAAATTATCGGAGTGGTAAAGTGATTTTGGATCACGCATATACGTCGATTTCCGGAAACAATCCTCATCGACTTGAGGCGAGTGAAGGATTGTCCAAGAAACTCTCATCAAACACAGAGCACAGCGGCTTTGTACATCACCTTCACGCCGCAACGCTCGATGACGAGGTCGATACCGTGATTGAAACACTTGGAAAGCTTCACGACGAGAACGGCGCAGCATGGAGCGATTTCGCAATTCTTGTTCGTGGCAACGATCACGCAGACCCATTTCTGGATGCGCTTGAGCGCGCAGGAATCCCATTCCGATTCCTTGCGCTTTCTGGTCTGTATTCGAAGCCGATCATTCTTGATGCACTGGCATACCTTCGGGTCATTCACGCACCGCACGATAGCCCGTCGCTCTATCGTATGCTTTCGCATCCACGGCTCGGTTTGACGCAATCCGATCTCGCATCCCTCATGTTCTATGCAAAACGCAAAGGCATGTCGCTGTTTGATTTGCTTACCTACGCCGATGCCGCAGGGATCAGTATGGATGGGCGGAACCGTATTCTCGACATGATTCACACAATTGGTGAGCTGCGCGACCTCGCAAAACGACTTCCTGTTGTCGAGCTCTTTGTGGCAACAGTGAAAAAAACCGGCCTTCTTGCAGATTGTCAGTCGTTTTCTGAGCTCGAGCAGCAAGAGTTGTACCGATTACTTCACCGTTTCCTTGCACGGTTAAAACGATTTTCAACCACGAACGATGACGGAACACTTGCACCCTTCCTCGCAGAATTCGACGCCGAGCGGGCAGCAGGGGAGAGTGGAGCAATCTCACAGGATCCTGAAGAGGGTCCAGATGTGGTTTCCGTGATGACGGTACACGGGTCGAAGGGTCTCGAATTTCGTTATGTGTTCCTCGTGAATCTTGTCGAGCAGCGATTTCCCACCGTGAGCCGTTCAAGTACGATCAATTTTCCGCCAGGACTTATCGAAAAAAACGAAGCGCTTGATGACCATATTGCCGAAGAGCGCAGATTGTTCTACGTAGCGATGACTCGCGCGAAGGAAGGGCTCTATCTCATGAGTGCCGAGGATTATGGCGGTGCGAGAACAAAAAAGATTTCCCGTTTCCTTGCGGAGCTTTCGTTTACGCCAACCGTCACATCGTCTCGACCAGAGCGCGTTGCGGCTCAGCTTGCGGCTGATGCAAAGCCTTCCGGTGCGGGTCATGCGAATATTCACATTCCAGACAAGATTAGCTTTTCGCAGATTGCAGCATTCTCGAACTGCCCACAGCAGTACAAATACGCACACATCATTGGTGTTCCATCCTATGGTAAACACCAGATGAGCTTTGGGAAATCCATACACAACACACTCCAACACTTCATGGAACGAATCATGGCAAACAACGCCGTGATGCAAGCAACGCTTTTTGGTGCTGAGTCCGAACGCGTCGCGATGCCGTCGCTCCACGATCTTCTGGAGATGTACGATGCTGCGTGGATTGACGAATGGTATCCGGACAGCGCAACACGAGACGATTACCGCGCACGCGGCCGAGCGTACCTTAAAGACTACTATGCCAGCATTACAAAACAGCCACCGTCACCAAAGTATCTCGAGAAAGGCTTTACGCTCAAGGTAGGCGATGTGCTCGTAAAAGGTCGTATCGACCGTATTGACGACGTCGAAGGCGGTGTCGAGATTATCGACTACAAAACAGGAACACCGAAAACGACGCTTGCGTGGGACGATCGTCGGCAATTAGTGTTGTATGCGATCGCAGGGGAGGAAAGCTTCACACCGCCACTTGTCGTCAAAAAACTCACATTCTCCTATATCGAATCGAACACGGTCGTGAGCTTTGAACCAACAGAGAAGGATAAAGAAAAGCTAAAGCTGCAAATTCGTGAGACGATGGAACAGATTCGTACCTCAACGTTTACTGCAACGCCGGGGCCACAATGCCAATACTGCGATTTCAAGGATATTTGCCCATATGCAAAAACCTAGGCGACGCGCATCACTCACAAAAATTGGGAATCTCCTCGAGGGCGCACTGCGTCGACATGGGGTTGCGAAGCAAGTCACCGCAGCAATTATTGTCGATCGTGCAAATGAGGTGCTTGACGAGCTTTTTGGCGAAAGCGAGCTCCGAAAAGACGTTTGCGCGGTGAGCTTTACAAACGGTGTCCTGGTTATTGGATGCAACAACGCCGGCGCCTCATATGATGTAGACGGCATGACACCACAAATTCTTGCAAGACTCGCGGAGGAGGTTCCGGAAGCAGAAGTACACACCGTCACTCCACGCGTGCACATCGAGCGCGGACGATTCTAAGGTATACTATCGGTATATGACCCTTCGGCAGTATCTTGTGGTGCTCGCGCTTGGTACCGCGATGAGTATTTCGTCATGGTGTATTGTGATGATCGCGATTGACCCAACAACGTCTGGCGCATTGGCGTACGTTGTATTTTATCTCACGCTTGGCGCTGGCGTTGCGGGGCTCTGTACCATGGGCGCAACAGTGTTCCGCTCCTGGAAATATCCGGATCGCTCTATTCATCAGGCTGTCACGCGTTCCCTCCGCCAGGGTATCGTGCTCGCTGCCCTGTTTATGACGTGTTTGGTGCTTCTTTCCCAATCGCTCTTTTCGTTTGGCACCATGATTACTCTTGTGGCGCTCGCCGCCTTAGTTGAGGCGCTCTTTCTCAGTATTTCCGTTGAAAATCGAGAAGTGTAGGTGTGGACAGTCTAGTGGTTTGAATGCGCTCGGTATGGGAACATGCCGATGCTATGTTTGATCGGTTTTTAGGGAAATTTTCTGAAGATCTCGGGATCGATTTAGGCACGTCGACGACGCGTGTTTTTGTGCGTGAAAAGGGCATCGTCATGAATGAACCGTCCGTGGTGGCAATTAATACACGAACAAATCACATTCTTGCGGTCGGGAAAATTGCAAAGGACATGCTCGGTAAAACGCCACCGCATATTCTCATTACGAAACCGTTGACGAAGGGTGTTATTTCAGATTTTGAGGTGACAGAAAAAATGTTGAAATATTTCATCGACAAGATTCATGATCAATCATTTACTTTCGTCCCGCGCCCACGCATTGTGATGAGCGTGCCGATGGAAATCACAGAAGTAGAGCGTAAGGCGGTTGAAGATGCCGCACTTGCAGGCGGTGCACGTCAAGCGATTTTGGTTGAAGCACCAATTGCTGCCGCTATTGGTGCTGGGCTGCCGATCGAAGACTCGCTTGGGAGCATGATCGTTGATATTGGCGGCGGAACAACAGAAATTGCGGTCATTTCGCTCTCAGGCATTGTGACGTGGAAATCACTAACGGTTGCGGGAGACGAAATGACAAAAAACGTCCTGCAGTATGCACGCGACGTCTTTAATATTCTTCTAGGTGAACGCGTGGCGGAAGAAGTAAAATGTCATATTGGCAGTACGCTTGATCTAGGTGACAACCTACGCATGACCATGCGTGGGAGGGATTTGATCACCGGACTTCCGAAGGAAGTCACGGTGACCGATGCACAGATTCGTGAAGCACTTGCACGCGCTGTTCGTACGATCATTGATAGTATCAAAGCGACCATCGAACTCACGCCACCAGAACTCGTTGCGGATATTTACGAACGTGGCATTACGTTGATCGGCGGAGGAAGCCTTTTGCGCGGACTTGAACGATCTATTTCAAAAGAAACAGATATTCCGGTGCGATGTGCGGAGGATCCGCAGACCGCCGTGGTGCGTGGTTGCGGTATTTTACTCGGTGACGCCGCGCTGCTGCGTGAAGTCATGTTGCCAGCAACGGGCGCTGAGCGAAGAAGATAACGCGCTCTATGCCTCGTGCATGGTATTTTGGAGAAAAGGCACAACATGCCGCAAAACGCTTTGGGGCATTTTTAGGTTCACTGTTCCTGCTCTGGATGCTTTCACGTATTTCCTGGGTTGCCCATGGCGCGCATACGATACAAGGAGGGCTCTACGGCCTCGCTCATGCGGTTGCACGAACAACGACACGACTCTTTGCAAACGAAGAAGAAACCACGCAACGGCTCGCTGCGTGTACAAATCTCCTTGCGGATCAGGTGGTGCGAAACACAAATCTTGCGAGTGCCGAAAATGAGGTATCGCAGTGGAGACAGGTATTTGAGTATACACGAAATACTGAACGGACTGAAATTGCCGCGCGTATTATTGCGCGTGGAGCGTTAGCATCGTCGGACGTACTCATTGATCGCGGTGAGCGCGATGGAATTATTCTTGGAGACGCAGTAGTCATTGGAAATGGTTTTCTCTTTGGAACAATTGTTGACGTCAACGAAACGCAATCGACCGTTCGGTTGATTGAAGATCCGCGGAGCGCGGTGACCGCAACACTGTACGGAGAGGAGAAAACGATCGGTCTGGTGGTGGGAAACGAGGGTGCCGTCCTCACTCTGGAATACGTCCAACAAAGCACCGTTCTTTCCGTTGGTGACAGTGTGGTAACAAGTGGTCTCGGTGGAAATATTCCAGAAGGTCTTTTGATTGGAATCATTGAATCCGTCACTACAGAAGAAAGTGCACCGTTTGTTACCGCGACAATTACTCCGATTCATGATCCACGCACGTGGAATGTGGTGCTTGTTGTGCGTGATGCACCACGTAACCTATGATCCGCGCTGCCCTTGCGCTTGCAATCATGTTTTGTCTTTTTCTGATGATCGAAACATCAGGAATTTGGGTATTCGAGAGTTGGGTTGCAGCAATTCCACTCATGACCACAACAGGCATCCTTGTGATGCAGCGCATTGGAATCGCAGAAGGCATTGGATGGTTCTGTGTTCTTGCAGTCCTTCGAGGAGATGGTATTTCAGGGGTTATTGCACTCACAGGCCCGTGGTTGACGCTGCGTGTATTCAGTACCCGTTCACTCTATGCACTTCTTGGTATTGGTCTCGTATCTCACGCTGCAGGAATTTGCGCACTTTTTATTATTGCAACCATCGCGAACATCGCGTTTCATTCCTCGTGGGACATTCCATATGCCACCGTATGGCTCCAAGAGCTCTTCCTTATCCCAAGCCTATATTTCGGAATGAATATTGCGCAATGGTTTGAACGGAATATTCGTTCGCGCGTCGCCGTAAAGCCGCTCACATGATGTTTCGTAAAGGTAAAACGGAACGCTCAGTGTTTTCTCTTACCGATGACGACACCATCGGGACATTGGCGTTCGGCGCAATGGATGAAACATTTGACGACGTCTTATCCCATCGTTCCGCCGCAGAGCTTTCTACTGGAACATACGTAGGGAATATCGCATCACGCCGTGCCCGTCGCATTGGAATGCTATTGCTTGCGTGTGTATTTAGCGTATTTGTATTCCGTGTGGGGCAATGGCAAATTGTTGAAGGAGCAACGTATCGAGCAATTGCGGATAACAATCGCACACGAACAAAAGTGGTTATTCCGAACCGTGGGGTTATTCTTGACCGCAACGGAGAAATACTTGCGTGGAACACGCCAAAGTTTCATCTGGTGGTGAGCGTGGCGCATGTACCAACAGATCAATTACTGCGTGCAAAATACTTTGCAGATCTCGGCACACAATTTAGCGTTTCCATTAAAGACTTTGAAGAACGATATCGTCATGCCGGCAAAGATACAACCATTTTGCTCGCGGATGATGTGCCATACACCACAGCATTAGCGTACATGGCGGAATACGGGGATAATCCGAACATCGCCGTAGAACTTGCATCAATCCGTTCGTATGTCACCTCAACGGTTCCAACACTTTCCCATGTGCTCGGATTCACTGGAAGCATTCCTCCAGAAGATGTCGACGCACTGCGTCTGAAGGGATACCGTCGATTCGATAGTATTGGCAGACAAGGTATTGAAGCACAGTACGAATCATTGTTGCGTGGAACACCGGGCATCGAAGTGATAGAAGTCGATTCGGAAGGGTTCACCATCCGTACATTAAAAAAAACAGATGCAATGCAAGGCGAAAATCTCTCGCTCACCATAGATGCAGAGTTTACTCGCGCTATTGAAGCTATTTTATCGTCGTACCTTGCTTCTGCAGAAGTTCAACGTGCTGCAGCAGTGGTAAGCGATCCAAATACAGGAGAAATCCTTGCAATGCTTTCATATCCGTCTTATGACGTAAACATGTTTGCCCGAGGCATTACGCAAGAGGAGTACACAACGCTTCTCGAAAACGTCGATGCTCCATTATTTCCTCGGGCAACGCAAGGCGAATATCCGGCGGGATCCACAATGAAACCCGTCTACGCCGCCGCTGCGCTGATGGAAGGAATGATCACACCGTCGACGAGTTTCTTTTCGACGGGCGGCTTGTGGCTTGGATCACGATTCTTTCCGGACTGGCGCGCTGCAGGTCATGGCTCTACAAACGTCTATCACGCTATTGCGGATTCGGTGAACACCTTTTTTTACATCATTGGTGGTGGAAACGAGACGTTTGAAGGTCTTGGTATTGAGCGATTAATGCGGTACGCGAGTATGTTCGGTCTGGGATCACCATCGGGGATTGATCTTCCAAATGAAAGCGATGGTTTTCTTCCGTCAAAAGAGTGGAAACTGAGTGCGAAAGGTGAACCGTGGTACATCGGTGACACCTATAACGTTTCGATTGGTCAGGGAGACCTCCTCGTCACGCCACTCCAGATGAACCGCACCACAGCCACATTCGCAAACTGGGGCACCATGATGTCGCCGCATATGACGACAGGGCAGATTTCAGGTGGAAGCCGCATTGTTCCTGAAGATACCGCGACCGTGGTTCGTGATGCCATGCGTGCAACCGTCACCTACGGCAGTGCAACAATTATGAACGAACTTTCCGAAGCAGTTGCGGGAAAAACGGGAACAGCGCAGTGGGCTACGGGAAAAGCCGAGCACACGTGGTTCACGGGCTTCGGTCCGTTTGATGCCCCAGAAATCGCGGTCACCGTTATTGTTGAACAAGCTGGAAATGCGTATTACACCACCCCAATCGCAAAGGAAATCTTTGCCTGGTGGTTTGCAAACCGGCCAAGAACAGACGAGGAATCCCAGCCTTGACCCTCATTTCCACTCATGGGATACTGCATGCATCGACCGCCGAGTTTCGGCGGGATTGTTTTTTGGAACGTGATATAGTAGCAAAATATATGGAAAATCAAGTCACATACACGTCTGCTGCAGGACTTCAGGCCATGAAAGAAGAGTTGCAGAATCGCATCAAAATTCAACGTCCAGAAATCGCGCAAAAGATCTCTGACGCCAAGGAAATGGGTGACCTTTCTGAGAATTTTGCGTATCACGAAGCAAAGGAGCAGCAAGCACAAAATGAAACGCGCATCGTAAATCTCCAAGAGATGATTGTGAATGCTGTTGTTGTAGAGGAAAAAAGCGGTGGCAAAATTGGCCTGGGCTCGACGTTCGTTGCAGAAATGAATGGCGTCACAAAGACATTTGAGATTGTGGGTGCAAACGAAGCGGATCCAATGTCTGGCAAGATCAGCAATGTATCGCCACTCGGAAGTATGTTCATGGGTGCAGCGGAAGGGGAGTCGATAGATATGACTCTTCCATCAGGAGTAAGTAGGTATACAATCATCGAAGTGAAATAATGCTTATGACAATGACTGCAGAAGAACAGGTGCGACGCGATCGGCTCGCGCAACTCACTGCGCAGGGCATTGACGCATATCCGGCAGGAAGTGATCGCTCCGCGATGATCGCTGATGTCCTCGCGAATTTCGACGAGCGAATCATGACGCAAAAACCTGACACCATCGCAGGACGTGTCATGGCGTTCCGAAACATTGGTGCGCTCACATTTTTGCGTGTCACCGATGACTCTGGAACAATGCAGGTTGTTATTCGGAAGGAAGATTTTGGCGACGATTATGATGCCGTTGTCGGACCAATTGACGTTGGCGATATTCTCGAGGCTGAAGGAACGGCGTACCTCACACGAACTGGTGAGAAGTCTGTTCTCACGAAAGGAATCCGACTCCTCGCAAAAGCACTCAAGCCGATGCCGGAAAAATGGCATGGTTTGCAAGATATTGAAATTCGTTATCGCCAGCGCGAGCTCGACCTTATTTCGAATCCGGAAGCGCGCGAACGCTTAATGGTCCGTTCGCGTCTCATTGCAGCGATGCGCCGATTCCTTGACGATGCTGGATTCCTTGAGGTTGAAACGCCGGTATTACAATCAATCCCCGGTGGTGCAAGTGCACGACCATTTATTACGCACCATAACGCACTTGATACCAATTTTTATCTCCGCATTGCCACAGAGCTTTACTTAAAGCGACTCGTGGTTGGTGGGATGGAAAAGATTTATGAAATCGGAAAATGCTTCCGCAACGAAGGCATCGATTATTCTCACAATCCCGAATTTACCATGCTTGAGCTCTATCAGGCCTACGCAACAAAGGAACAATTCATTGCATTCAATGAGGCAATGATTCGTGAAGCAGTTCGGGGAGGACTTGGTTCAACGTCGGTAACAATCAACGGCACGGCAATAGATTTCGCGCAGGCATTTCCACGCAAAACGTTCCGAGAAACAATTCTTGACGTATGTAGAATTGATATCGATACGCTCAAAAGTGGCAATGACGTTGTGAATGCCGCGAAAAAGAAGGGCCTCACGATTGACTTCAACGATTGTCACGGCTACGGCGAATTTCTTGATGCGCTCTATAAAAAAACGGGCCGAGCAGCGATCGTGTCGCCAACGTGGGTATTTGATTACCCAACAGAACTCAAACCACTTGCACGCCAGAATCCTGAAGAGCCAACCAAGAGTGCATGTGCACAGCTCGTCATGATGGGCGCAGAGATTGTAAATTTGTATTATCACGAACTCAACAATCCACTCGATCAACGCGCACGACTTGAGGAACAAGAGGTACTACGCGAAAAGGGAAGTCAGGACGCACAATTCCTCGATGAGGAATTCCTTACGGCACTCGAATTCGGCATGCCTCCAACGAGCGGCGTCGGGCTAGGTATTGATCGCCTTGTCGCCTTCATCACCGGCGCGCCAAATTTGAAGGAAGTTATTGCATTCCCAACGTTGAAGCCAAGGAATACCCTATGAATGTAGGGCTTGTTTTTGGCGTGTTTGATGGACTCCACGATGGACATCGGGCAATGCTTGAGCAAGCGCGTTTTCGCGTTGACCGTTTAGTTGTTGCGTTACCAAGCGACGCCATCGTCGAGCATCTTAAAGCTCATCCACCCTCGCGACCATGGAATGTGCGCGCAGACGAACTTCGAGCCTCGGGACTTGTGGACGATGTTGTGCTCGGCGACGAAACTGAGGGCGAGTATCACATCCTTGATTCCGTACACCCAGACGTGATTCTCCTTGGCTACGACCAACGCGAGCTCCGTAACGATCTGGAGCGCTACTACACGCTACACGCTACACCCCGCCGTTCGCGAACAGCGGGGACACGCTTGATCCGCATAGTCATCCTCGAATCACACCAACCTGAACGCTATAAATCATCCTTGTTGAACTCCGTATGATCGACATGAAAATTCTTCGTGAACATCCAGAAAAAATTCGTAACGCTGCAAAAGCAAAGGGGGTCACGATTGATACAGATCGTATTATTGAACTCGATCGATCTGCACGATTATTGCTCACTGAAATCGAATCAACAAAAGCAAAGAAAAATGCAGCTTCAGAGGCAATTGCAAAAGCGAGCCAAGAAGAACGCGAAGCACTCATTGAGGCTATGCGTGCCGTTGACCAAGCATCGAGTGGGGTAGAGGCACAATACGCCGCTATCGCATCAGAGCTGAACGAGCTTCTGCTCCGAATTCCGAATCCTGCACAAGATGACGTCATTATCGGTACATCGGATGAAGAGAACACCATACTTCGTACGGTTGGGGAAACTCCGGTATTCGATTTTGAGCCGAGGGATCATCAGACCATCGGTGAGAATCTTGGAATCATCGACATGAAACGTGCAGCAAAGGTGAGCGGCGCGCGTTTTGTGTATTACATTGGTGACGGCGCGATGCTTGAGCTTGCCCTGGTAGACCTTGGACTACGCATTGCGATGAAGCATGGCTTTGTCCCGATCACCGTTCCTCACCTCATTACCTCGAAAGCCATGGCTGCAATGGGGTACCTCGAACATGGCGGGCAAGACGAAATCTACTATCTGCAGAAAGATGACCTGTATCTCATCGGAACTTCCGAACAGTCTATCGGCCCCATGCACATGGACGAATTGCTTGATTCATCTGTTCTGCCATTACGCTATGTTGGTGTGTCTCCATGCTATCGCCGCGAATCAGGAAGTGCTGGAAAAGACACAAAAGGCGTGATCCGCGTGCATCAGTTCACGAAAGTCGAAATGTTTGGTTTTTGCAAGGCAGAAGATTCTGTTGCCA
>CAYHKX010000004.1:0-15416 GCA_964357305.1 uncultured Gammaproteobacteria bacterium
TGTCCAGCGGCCTCGAGTGCGTCCTTCATCGCTTTGGCAGCATCAATGTACTCATCAGCGACCGTCGCGACACGCACCTGCTCTGGTGCAAGCCACATTGGGAAGGCGCCGGCGAAGTGCTCGATCATCACCCCAATGAAACGCTCCAGGGAACCGAGAATTGCGCGGTGAATCATCACCGGACGTTGGCGACCATTCTCTGCATCAACGTATTCAAGCTCGAATCGTTCTGGAAGATTGAAGTCAAGCTGAATTGTTGCAAGCTGCCATTCGCGGCCAATCGCGTCCGTAGCAATGAAGTCAATTTTTGGTCCGTAAAACGCCGCTTCACCAACGCCGAGGAAATACTCCTGATTCATATCGGCAAGCAAGTCTTTGAGGGTGCCGACTGCTTTTTCCCAAACCTCCACCCCACCCAAGTACGCCTCAGGATTTGTAGGATCATTCACTGAAAGCCGCGCCTTGAGCGGCATGCCGAATGCCTCGTAGAACTTTGTGATAATGTTTGCAATCGCTCGCGCCTCATCCTTCACCTGATCGAGCCGACAAAACACGTGCGCGTCGTCCTGCGTTATGGATCGGACACGAGAAAGTCCTTGAAGCTGTCCCGTATTCTCGTCGCGATACACCGTGGTCACCTCACTGTACCGGAGCGGGAGTTCGCGATAGCTCCGGCTGCGAGATGCATAGATTTGCGTATGGTGTGGGCAATTCATTGGCTTGAGCACAAACGCGTCGTCCGTTTTTTTACTGGAAACGTGAAAGATGTCGTCGGCAAACTTATCCCAATGTCCGCTCGTTTTATATAAATCGCTCTTTGCCATGTGCGGAATGTTCACTTTGGTATATCCGTACGGCTTCATTAGCGCCCACACAAAGGCTACGAGCTGTTCACGCAGAATAGTTCCGCGCGGTGTGAAGAGCGGCAGTCCCGGACCAACCAGTGGCGAGAAGGCAAAAAGATCGAGCTCAACGCCAAGCTTCCGATGATCGCGCTTCTTTGCTTCTTCGAGCATCACGATGTGTGCGTCGTGCTCCGCCTTGGTCGCAAACGCCACACCGTAAATACGCGTGAGCATGTCGTTCTTTTCGTCACCACGCCAGTAGGCGCCGGCGAGTTTCGAAAGCGAGAAACTCCCTGGATCGAGATCCGCAATACCGTCTGCATGGCCGCCACGACAGAGGTCGCAGTAGCTCCCCGACGTGTAGAGCGTCAACATCTGGCCCTCACCTGCAAATTCGTCGATAAGTTCGATTTTGTACTTGTTATCCGCAAACATTGTTCGCGCCTCGTCCGCAGTAACTTCTTTACGATCAAACGTCGTCCACGACGGCATCAGCTCGCGCATTTTCGCCTCAATCCTTGGAAGATCTTCTTCCGAGATTGGCGACGAGAACGCGAAATCGTAGTAGAAGCCGTCATCGATAGCTGGACCGATGGTACGTTTGGCATCTGGGTAGAGTTCGAGCACCGCTGCGGCGAGCAAATGGGCCAAGGAATGGCGCAGATGCTGGAGTTCTGCTTGAGTCATAGTGAGATAAAAAAATCCGACGTCTCGCGAAATGCGATCACGTCGGGCCCCGAGTCGGTTCGGGGGGTTCCACCCAACTTTCCTCCTTCGCTAAGGCTTCAGAGGACACTTTTCTCAATTTGGCTTCGCTCCCGGATTCGTAGTCCGATCAGCACGAATATGCATACTATACTCAAGCTGAGAATCCCCTGCAAGACTTACTCCTCCGTAATGATCTCAATCGAAATGTGATCCTTCAGTGTTGGGACGCGCTCAAGCCAAAATGGGGTGAAGCTGACGGAAGCGTCTTTTACTGCGTCCGATGCGCGAAGAAGCGTAAGCACTTCATTTGGCGCGCGGCCAACAAAGCGATCCTTGCTCAGGACTTGCGAGGATTCTGAAATAATCGCTTCACCCTCCAAATACACGCCAAGCGTTGCCGTTCCCTTTTTCACATCAGAATCCTTCACCGTCATCTGCACCGCGTCAGTCGAGACTCCCTCTGCGGTATACCCATCCGGTACTCGAGCATACAGCTGCGAAAGCGCGTACCGCTTCACCGCGTTCGCGTCGTAATACACTGCGGTCACGTCAAGAGCGAGCGTGACCGTAAAACTTCCAGTCTCTGTGCCAACCGCCGCGCTTGCCCCCTGTGACTTCACGGTCATTTCGTAGGAATCGCCGGTGAAAACGGTCCGATCAACGTTTGCAGACATCGTCGACTTCGCTACTTCAAAGAGCGCATTCGAAACGGAAAAAACCGCATCGTCAATATCTTTCTGCGATACCACACGCCTATACGAAATGCCGCCCTGCATGGATTCCACACTCACCGCGTAAATCGTGCTTTGCATGGACGCAGGAAGCCCTGGAATAGTGAATTGTGTCGGACCGATTTCCCCAGAAAGACCGGCCACATCCGCATGTGCAATGACGTCTTTCTGCCCCTTCGCTGGAACATTCACCGCAGAATCGATTCGGAAAAGCACGCCATCTTTCGAAAGCAGCCGCGTACTCGCAACGAGCGCCTGTGCAGAACCAGACTCATTAATAATCGTGACCATACCCCCCGCTTTCTCTTCCGTTGGCGTCGCCCCGTCTTGCGGTAATAGAATGTTCTCTTGTGTTTCGAATGATTGTGTTATCACGATGCCGGAGAGCTGCCCATCTGCCGTTGGATTCGGCACTGCTTCCACCTGAGTATCCACCGAAATAACCCGAGGATTTGCCACAACGGTAATGGTTGCTCGAGAAACAGACAAGTAGAGCACCGCCAGGAGCAAGAAAAACGTCATGAACACAAAGGCGACCGCAATACGCTGGTACACCTTTAACGATCGCGAAAGCGGCTGCG
Organism: uncultured Gammaproteobacteria bacterium; assembly: GCA_964357305.1. Taxonomy (GTDB): domain Bacteria; phylum Patescibacteriota; class Patescibacteriia; order UBA9934; family UBA9934; genus CAIKHN01. The sequence continues at coordinate 2,866 of CAYHKX010000004.1, forward strand.
CGCCACGGGGTTCTTTGACCATACGGAGTAAGTATAGCAGGACGTAGGACGTCGTGCGGAGGACGTAGCCAACCCAAGCGCTACACGCGAACGTTTTCCTTCCCCACAACTGCTCCGACTGCGTCGACCACGGCTTTCGAGAGATCCACAGAGTACTCCGTTGTTACTTTTCGTATCTGCCCACCGGACTCCACGAGAAGATACACCGGTGCACGGCCAGGGTTCGCACGAAAAATATCACGGAGCCTACTGATCATGTCGTGCGTTGGTGACTGTGGGACGATGATAGAGAGGCCGGTGGAGAGAGGAGAAGATGAAGGGTTCGGGGGCGTAGCGTGTAGCGTGTAGTCGGAAACCGAATTCTGAGTCTCGTTGGTTGATCCCTCGCTCCATGATCCTGTGCGGAGCATGTCCGTCATTGCGGGAATTTCGTTTTCCACAAAACTGATCATGCCGTCGACGAGCATGGAGTACTCGACCGTTTCCGAGTCTTCGCGCTTTCGTTCTGAAACTTTCCCGGTCATGATCACCATTGCATCTGGATTCAAGCGCGTGCGAATTTGCACAAAGAGCTTTGGAAATACCACGCATTCGAGACTGCCGGAAGGGTCCTCGAGCCGCACGAACGCCATAGGTTCGTTTTTCTTCTTGGTAAAAATCTGCTTCACGGCACTGATCACTCCCGCAACTTTCACGATCGCGCCGTCGTCGTACCCTGGAATCGCACTCGTCTTGTTTACGTACGGCATGAACTGCTCGTAGAACAATTGTGCTGGATGCGACGAAATGTACAGGCCGAGCAATTCCTTTTCCCACGTCAGCAACAAACTCGATGGTATCGGGTTCATTTGGCGGAGCTCGACCTTTTGTTCCACGATCGCTGGCCCCATGTCGAATAACGAGGTTTGATTCCGGTCCTGTTCGTGCTGGACATGCTTGGTATAAAGCACGAGTGTATCGAGGTTCCCGACGAGCTGTGAACGGTCGCCAAAACGGTCAAACGCACCAGATTTTACGAGTGCTTCTAACGTCTTTTTATTGAATGCATTAGATCGCACACGGCCAAGAACATCTGCAAGATCGGCATATGGCCCATTCCTTTTGCGCTCTCTCACGATTTCTTCGGCAATTTCCGTTCCCACATTCTTGATTGCCGAGAGGCCCCAGCGCACGTTCGTTGTATCCTTCACCACCGCAAAACCAGCGAACGATTCATTCACGTCTGGCGCCATCACCGTCAGTCCCATGCGTTGGCATTCTTCAACTTCAATCGTAATGCGGTCGATATTCCCCGCATCCGAATTCATGAGCGCAGCCATGAACTCCGCCGGATAATGCGCCTTCAAATAGGCCGTACGATACGCGATCATGGCGTAACACGCCGCGTGAGACTTATTAAATCCGTAAGCAGCAAAATCTTCCAGCTTTTGGAATACCGCCGTCGCCACCGCCTCTTTTACTCCGTTCTTCACCGAACCTTCCACGAACTTCGTCTTCATCTTTGCCATCAATTCTGCAATCTTTTTTCCCATGGCCTTGCGGAGCGTATCTGCTTCACCACCGGTAAAACCCGCCATGTCCTTCGCGACCTGCATCACTTGCTCTTGATATACCGGAATACCGTACGTCTCCCGGAATGCGTTTTCCATGAGCGGATGCTCATATACCACCTTCTCAATCCCATGCTTTCGACGAATAAAGCTGTCAATAAATTGCATCGGACCCGGGCGATACATCGAAACCATGGCGATGATGTCTTCGAACGCGCTCGGTTTGAGTTCCTTGATATACCGTTTCATGCCATCGGATTCCAACTGAAACACCCCAGTGGTTTCCCCACGACCAAGAAGCTCGAACGTCGTCACGTCATCAAGCGGCGCGTGATCCAAATCAATGTTCACCTTGTGCACGGCCTGAATAATTTCAAGTGCATCCTCGATGACCGTTAAGTTGGAAAGACCAAGAAAATCCATTTTGACGAGCCCAGCAGCCTCTGCGGAGTTCAGCGAATACTGCGTCACCAGCGCCATGTCTTCATGCTGTCCTTGCTGCAACGGCACACGCTGCACCAGTGGCCGATCGCCAATCACAATGCCGCAGGCATGCTGCGATGCGTGGCGAGGATTGCCTTCGAGTTTCATTGCAAGGTCCACCACCCGACGCGCCATGGGGTTGCCGTTGTACATGGCGGTAAAATCTGGTGCCTCCAGAATCGCCTGCTTGAGCGGTGTGTGTTTGCCCTGCACCGGCGGTGGAATCACTTTGGCAATGAGGTCCGCTTCTTGAAACGAAAGGCCGAGCACCCGTGCAGCGTCCCGCACCGCAGCGCGCGGCATGAGTGTTCCAAACGTAATGATGCCGGCGACGTGATCCGCGCCGTACTTGTGTGTGACGTATTCCAACACTTTTCCGCGCCCACGATCCGCAAAATCCGTATCGATATCCGGCAAGGACACACGATCTGGATTCAAGAAGCGCTCAAAAAGAAGCCCGTAACGTAACGGCTCAATATCCGTAATACGCAATGCGTAAGCAACAATCGAGCCCGCCGCAGATCCACGTCCAGGCCCCACAAGCACGCCATTCTTCTTCGCCCACACAATATAATCTTGCACGATCAAGAAATACGACGGGAAACCCATGGTAATAATCACACCGTACTCATACTCAAACCGCTCCATCACGTGTTTTGGAATAGGATCCTCATACCGCTCCTTTAATCCTTGAATACACAGTTCACGAAACACCTCAGCGTCAGTTTTCCCTTCTGGTAAAGGGAAAATCGGCAAAAAGTTCTTGCCGAGCTCCATGTGAAAATCGATCCGGTCTGCAATGCGTCGCGTGTTTTCGGCAGCCTCTGGGACATCGGCAAATGCCGCGATCGTTTCTTCTGGGGTGCCAAACGAAAGATCGACATCATCCGTCGACGTACGACGAAACTCCTCAAGCGTTCTTCCGCGCTGAATACAGAGTTGTGCCTCGTACCCTTCGCGATCTTCCGGCTCAAGATAAAACACGTTTCGTGTGGCCACGAGGTTCGCGCCGATCTTCTTGGCAAGCGCACGAAATCCATTATTCACATTCACCTGTCGTGGCATGTCTGGATGGTTGATGAGCTCAAGGAAAAAGTTTTCCTTGCCAAAAATCTCTTGGTACTCGCCGACGAGTTTCTCGGCCTTCTCGTGCTCGTCACCAAGAAACGCGTGCGCAATCTCTCCGCTCACACTCCCCGAAAGCGCAATCAGCCCCTTCGAATGCATGCGCAAAAACGCCTTATCAACACGCGGTTTGTAATAAAAACCTTCAAGGTACGCCGCGGAAACAATGGCACACAGGTTCCGATACCCTTCCTCGTTCTGAACCAACAGCACTAATCGGTACGGCCGATCGTCAATGCGGGGCCGGCGGTCCGTCATGCCATGCTGAGCAACATAAATATCGGCGCCAATAATCGCCTTGATCTCGGCATCCTTACACGCTTTATAGAACTCCACCGCGCCATACAGCGCGCCGTTATCCGTCAGCGCAAGCGCGTTCATTCCCAACGCTTTTGCACGCGCAACCAGCGCCTTGGGCTTTGGTAGCGCCTCAAGGAGCGAATAATGGGAGTGATTATGGAGGTAGACGAAATCCTTGGCTTCCATGGCGGTACAGTAACAGACCGCGCCACAACGGACGTTGTGGATAGCCTTCAAGCTTTACAACACATCACTTTTTTGCTAATGTCAGCCCCGCCACTGAGGACAATCATGCGTAAATACCACAAAATAACCGCACTCTTCCTTCCAAAACTCCTGCCCGTCAAGCCCGTCGAACTCCTGCGCTCTCCGCGTAAGTATGCGACACTCATCGGACTTGCGCTCCTTGGCGACGTCACGGTCGCCAGCGCGCTGCCGCTTGGTGTACTGATGGTGTTGCTGGCCACAAGAATCATCGACGGTATTCCGACGCCATTGATTGGCATCGCCATCGTCGTCATCGTCTTCTTCCAGAAGCTGGAGCAGCTGGACCGCCTATCGAGCGTGCACAGCGTGCTCCTCTGTGGCGGTACGCTCTATGTCTTCAACAACGGAAAAGAAATTTGCGCAGCAACGAGCGCTACGGGTGCAACAAACGCACCTGAATTGACACCGCATGAGCGCACCAACAGGCGCGTGAACGCGGTCAAAGTACCAGGACTCGCATTCTGGACAACGCCTATGATGCGCGAGGTAATGCCTACTCACTGCTGGGTCGAAACCCCACTCGATCTTCACAAGCTCTGAAGTCGCCAACACCGCCGCATGAACGAACGCCCGTCGACCCTCCCTAGGGTCGGCGGGCGCAGTGCATTCAGCCTATACCCTGTATACTTGCCTCATATGGAATTCAAAGACATTCTCTACATGGTCCTCGCATTCTGCGCGCTGTGGTTCACCGCGTTTCTCTGTTTCGCGCTGTACCACGTCGCACGCTTCATGAAGCGCATGCAAGAGCTTTCCAGCGATGCCCGCCAAAAATTCGACGAGCTCATGCGAAGTGTAGATAGTATTCGCATAAAAATCGAAGGTCACGTCAGCGCAATCACCAGCATTGGCGACGGGATCCGAAAAATCATGGAAGCCTTACGCACGCGAGATCGGGAATAATTTTCTATCCCCGCACTATTCCGTCCACACGAAGCACGAGTTCTCTGGTCACTGTCCCGACAAGGGCATCAACGTCATCACTCGTCAACGTTCGGTCCGGCGCCATCATGGTGACAGAAATCGTGACACTCTTCTTTCCTGCCGGAATCCCTTCGCCGCGATAGACTTCTACAATATCGCACGACGTCACGAGTACGCCGGAACCGCAGACGACATCGCGAACCTTCTTAAACTCTGCACGCTCATCAAGAAGCACCGCGATATCACGACGAACGTGTGGAAAGACTGGAACTGACACGTACCCATAGGAGAGTGTTAATGCGGGAAGCAGTGCCTCGAGATCAATAACCGTAAGAAATGCGGGCCGATGAATCCCGAATGCGGTTTGGAAATCCGCAGAAATCTGCCCGAGAAATCCAACCTGTACGCCATCGCAATGCACCGTAACCGTTCTCCCCGTGTGCCAATGATCGCTTTCAGTTCGGCGTTCAAACATGAACGTGATGCCCGTGCGCGCTGCAAGCGATTCAAGCAAACCTCGCAGCTGCATAAACGCTTGTTCAGCATCCTCGACCCCATATGTTCCCGCAATCATTGTGAGGCGTTCATCTGGAAGATCGTGATCACGCGGAATATACACCCGCGCCACTTCAAAAATATTTGCCGTTGGTGTGAGCGCCTGATTGCGTTCAATCACACGAAGCATCGACGGAGTGAGCTTCGAACGAAGATGCGTCAAGTCTGCAGTCAATGGATTGAGTACACGCAACGTGTCCTTCGGGCTCACGCCATACGATTCAAGATCCGAAACACTCACGAGGGAATTATTGAAACATTCCGTATACCCTCGTTCTGCAAGCGCGTGCTTAAACCACGATTCCCACACAAGCGATGCATCGTCCGTTCCATCTGGCAAACGTGATGCGGGCAACACGGCCGGCATGTTGTGATAGCCATACATGCGTGCCACTTCCTCAGTAAAATCCACTTCACCCTCAATATCATTCTCGCGCCAATACGGCACGGTGACGCGATACGCCGATCCCTTTGGTTCAACCACGAAACCGAGTCGCTCCAGAATATTCACTTGCGTGGCGTCATCAATGTCCACACCAATCCGTGCTCGAGACTTCTTTGGGCGAAACGTGAAGATTTTTGGCTTACGTGGTTTTGGATAGATGTCGACAATCTGATCTACCGTTCCTCCCGCGATCTCCTTTGCAAGCTCGATTGCACGAGCTAGGGCGTGCGGAAGTGCACCAGGCAAAAGCCCCTTCTCATACAGCACCTGTGCATCAGAAGCACAATTCACCAACCGCGCACCACGGCGAATCGCAAGCGCGTCAAACGTCGCCGCTTCAAAAACCACCGTCGTCGTCTGTTCTGTTGTGCCACAATCCTTCCCGCCCATGATTCCCGCCAGCGCCAACGGACGATTCGCGTCAGCAATCACAATATGTGAAGCATCGAGCTTCACAGTTTTTCCATCAAGGAGTTCCAACGATTCGCCACGCTTCCCTTTCCGAACAATAATAGTGTTCCCACCGATGTTCGTTGCGTCAAACGCATGCAGCGGCTGCCCAAGCTCAAGACGAACGTAATTGGTAATATCGACAATGGTGTTGATTGGCTTATGCCCCGCAAGGATCAATCGCTTCTGCAACCACCATGGCGACGGACCAATCTTCACACCAGAGACCACGGCAGCCATGTAGCGAGAACAGCGCTTGTCGTCGATACGTACGTGAAGCGGTCCCTCAGAAACGGCCACCGATTGCTGATTGCTGATTGACTGAAAATCCCCACGTACCGCACATCCCATTTCACGCGCCAAACCAACCATACCCATGGCATCAGGACGATTCGTAGTCACTTCGATATCAAATAGTGCATCATCGAGCCCAAGCGCTTCTTCGATAGGGGTTCCTGCTTTTGCTTCGGTACACGTCGTAAGATCCCAGATTTCATGGTCACCAACGTTTATTGCATCTAAGCCGACTTCCGATGGCGCACAGATCATGCCATCGCTTTCCACACCGCGAATCGTCGCTTTTTCTAGCGTGGTCCATTCGGGAGCACCGTGCCATCGTACCTTCGTTCCCGTTGGAGCAACCAACACTTTCATTCCGACCGCAACATTCGTCCCTCCGCACACAATCGCGGACGACCGCGAGCCAATATCAACCGTTACCACACTCAAACGATCCGCACCGGGATGCTTCTCGATCCCTGTCACTACGCCAAGAATCATTCCCGCAAATTGTTCGCGAAGATTCGTGACTGTTTCCACACTCATCGAGCGCAAGGAAAACTCTTTCGCGAATTCCTCAGGTGAGAGATCTGTCTTGACGTATTCCTTCAGCCAGTTGTAGGACGCAAGAATATTCATACTAGAATTGAGTGAGGAAACGAAGATCGTTCTTGTAGAGCGTACGAATGTCGTCAATGTTGATCCATGAACGCATCATCATGGTGCGCTCAACGCCCCAACCAAACGCAAACCCGTTGTACTTCTCTGGATCGATACCACCTGCCTTCAAAACGTTTGGATGCACCATACCGGCACCACCAAGTTCTAACCACCCTTCCTTGCACAACTTGCATTTCACGCCATCCACCTTCCCTGTACCGTTACATACACTGCAAGACACATCGAGTTCAAAGCTCGGCTCAGTAAAACGGAAGTGATATGGACGCAAACGCGTGACACGGTCTGGCCCAAAATATTGCTTCACAAAATGGTCAACAACACCCTTGAGCTCTGTTACTGTGACGTGCTCGTCAATCATAAGTCCTTCGAACTGGTGGAACATTGAAAGGTGACGCGCCGAGGATTGTCGACGATAGCACTTCCCAATTGAAATCATTCGAATCGGCAGCTTCCCTTTCTCCATCTCACGGACTTGACCGTTCGATGTATGCGGTGTCAGCACGACTTTTCCCTTCTCTCCCGTCATCATCTTGTCACCGTCTGCCATAAAAAATGTTTCCCAATCGTCGCGCGCTGGGTGATCCTTCGGCATGTTCAAGGATTCGAACGCGTAATAATCCCAATCCACTTCCGGGTGATGCGCACGCACAAAACCAAGATGCGAAAACACACGAGAGATTTCGTCGATCGCTTGCGTGGTGAGGTGCAAGTGGCCGGTGGTTGACGACGCACCAGGTAAAGTGACGTCAATCCATTCTTTTGTGTCACGAAGCTCCTTCTGCGCGTACATTACGCGAGACTGCGCTGCAGCAAACGCGCCCTCGATAACATTCTTTACCTCATTCGCGGCTTTTCCTGCTTCTCGGCGCGCATCGTCAGCGAGTGCAGCAAGTTCTTTCATCGCGTCAGCCATACGGCCCTTCCGGCCCATAAATGCCACGCGAGCTGCTTCAAGATCCTCTGCGGTCTGAACCGCCGAAAATGCGCTGAGCGCATCTGTGCGAAGTTGCTGAAACATATCAGTCATACACTAGAAAAGATGAACAATATCTTTGACCGTAACAATAAGCACCACAAGAAGCAAGAACGCAAAACCTACCGCATGAACCCCCTGCTCAAACGCTGGCGTGGCCCGCTTTCTGCGAATTGCTTCATACAACAAGAATGCAAGGCGGCCGCCATCCAACGCTGGGAACGGCAAAATATTGATCACTGCAAGGTTAATAGAAAGCATTGCGGCAAATTGCACCAAGTGCGAAGCCCCGAGTGATGCCACCTGCCCCGTGAGCACCGCAATACCCACTGGACCAGAAACACTCGCAGCAACGTCGGTTTTGCTAAATATTCCCGTGATCATCCCACCGAAGCCCACGAGAACGTCACGCGTGGAAAATATCGTCGCCTGTAACCCCTTGCCCGGCGCTTCGTACCACGGATAGCGCACAAAGCCGGTTTCTACGATTGCGACCCCAACCCCATCACGCCCGAGTTCTGCTACGTACATTGGCGTCACAGAAAGTGTTTGTGTTTCACCGTTCCTCGCAACCATGATGGACAGCGGTGTACCGTCCTCATTTGGCGCAAGCGCATCACGCGCAGAACCGCCAGATTCATATGCAACGCCGTCGATGGTCAACAACCGATCACCAATTTCCATGTCAGCACTATCAGCAGCCGATCCTGGCAGAATATCCACAACGCTAATAGTGCGATCAGAAACAATCGCGCTCGCCTCAACACCGTCTTCAACGACCGATGGGAGACCAAACACAAATCCGGTAGTAAATAATACCCATGCGAGTACCAAGTTCATCACCACACCTGCAATCACCACCGCAAAGCGCTTTAACCAGCTCTGCGCCGAAAAACTGTCCGGCGCGTGCACGTCACCATCAGACTCCCCCTTAATCTTCACAAAACCACCAAGCGGAATAGCATTAATGCTCCAGAGCGTTCCCTTTTTACTCTTCCAGCCAAAAATTCTCGGCGGAAAACCAATCCCAAATTCCTCTACGGTCATCCCCGAACGCCGCGCAGCAAAGAAATGTCCCCATTCGTGTACAAGAACCAACGCAGAAAGCAGAGCAAGGAACAAGACAATGGTCCAAAACATAGTGACCATAGTGTAATCGAAAAACAAGAAAACAGCTATGACCCAGCATGGCTAAGCCTCCTCAATGCTTAGCCTCGCGCACAGCAGCGAGAAATTGTTCGCCGCGATCTTCGAAGTTTTTAAATTGTCCGTAGCTTGGGGAGGCGGGAGAAAGAAGGCAGACGGGGGCGTTGGACGTTGGACGTTGGACGTTGTCGGAGAAGCTGCGCGTAAGAACATCCAGAATAATTTCATGAAAATCGCTCATCACGATCGGTACTCCGCCTTCGTGACGAATCGCGTCCGCGATTGCATCACCACCAGGCAAAATATATGCCGCCACGCCGAGATCCACAATACGTTTCGCGAGATCGGCAAAATGGTACCCGCGATCTTGGCCGCCGAGGATGATTGCGACGAGATCCTTCTCATACACGTCAATCGCGGCAAGCGCAGATTGTGGAGTTGTAGAAATAGCATCGTTAATCCAGCGAATGCCGTGATGCACACCGACGCCCTGTAAACGATACGGAAGTGGAACAAACGTGGAAAATGCCCGTTCAACCATCTGCCGATCGATGCCGAGGTGATCGGTGACCGCGAGAATCCCCGCTGCGTTTTCTCGATTGTGATCACCAGAAAGCTTGATCGTCGTTAAGGATCGATCAGCGCGATCAACAAACGGAATTACTTTCGACTTCACGCGCCCGGCGAGCTCGACGAGTTGTGGAAACGTTTCGTTGTACACAAAAACATCATCGGCGGTTTGAAGATCCGCGATACGCATTTTTGCCGCGTGATAGCTCGCCACGTCGCCATGGTAATCCATGTGCTCCTCATACACGTTCAACATCACCGCAATATTCGGCGCGACAACGAGATCGGAGAGCTGATAACTCGACATCTCGAGCACGAAAATAGTGTCCGCAGGCTCGTTGACATGCGCAATTGCTGGTTCGCCGATATTCCCTGCAAGAACAACGCGCTTCCCCGCTTCTTTCAACACGTGAGCGAGAAGTGATGCAGTGGTGCTTTTGCCTTTGGTGCCGGTGATACCAATAACTGGGAACGGGTGTTGGACGTTGGACGTTGGACGTCGAGTGACTCGTTCAGTTAAAAAAAGATTTGTTGATGATGTGAAATACGCCCCAGCCGTTTGCATTTCTTCCACGTAGGATCGATGCCAAGGAATGCCAGGAGTTTTAATAACAATTGTTTCTGAAGAGACAGCAGCAATTGCGTCTGCAAGTTCATGATATTCCGGAACATCGATCTTTTTTTCATCCGTCACGATAATACGCGCGCTAAACACTTTGGATTTCAAAACATCGTACATCGCCTTTCCTTCGCGACCAAACCCAAGGATGATCACGAGTTTTCCGTTGAGATCAGCGAGACGCATAGACCATGTGAGCATACTCCTCTGGCATCGCGTGTTCCATCGACAATGTACGCGCGTGATTGATGAGTGCATCGATGTCATTGCGTTTCGATGAAACTTCGGCGGCAAACCACTTCATGATCGGTGAATCATCGTATTCCCCACGACCTTCGATGAGGGCGAGAGCGGCGATAACTTCTTCAAATTCACCAACGCACTCGAATGGCTTCATGGTGCCGTACCCAGTAAGGTCTTTATACATCGCCAACAATTCAGGCTTCATCAACACATCTTCGCTAAACATCTCCACCATCTTTCGACGAGAAATAAATGCGCCGAGCATCACAAACACAAACGCACATTTTGGACATTTTCCACACCACCGCGTCACACTCGGCACTCCGCCTTGTTTAAAATTCTTGTTGCAGCTCGAAAATACGCCAAAGTATTTTCCGTTTGCAGCGAATCGGCGTGCGATGTCGAGCTCGGACATTGGCCGAAGTATACTGAACACCCGAACATCCTGCGTCACAAACGCCGAAAGGTACTGCTGAAGATCGCGCTCTGCTTCCAGGCTTTTACTGTACTGATGATTAATCATGATGCCTTCAAACTCAGCATTGCCTGTATTCGCCGAGCGCTCGTTTGCAAACACGACGTCCCGCTTTCCATGCAACAGCGCTACGATCATCGACGCGATACCAACATACGCGGTGATTGGCACGTGACCGTTCCATGCGCCCGCCGCGTTCAACTCCATGAGCTTCGGATCGATCGTGCGCTGAATCTGCATCAGTGGCTTCCCCACTTCTGCGGCAACTTCACGAATGCGCGAGTGATGACCAAACATCACGAGATCAAAGTCGATTCCCGCTTCACGCAACATTTCAATCGCAACGAGAGAGTCTTTGCCTCCACCGATAGGGACGAGAGCACCAGAAGGAATACAGGCCGTCGGACGTTGGACGTTGGACGTAGACTGATCGGAGGCGGGAAACTGGATATACTCCAGAAAATCAAGGCCGTTGCGATAAAAAAATTCCCCAAGGCCAAGCGTGTACAGCTTGTTCCAAAACGACGCTTGATCAACGGAAAGCTTTCCAGACTCGACAACGATCTCTGGCGGCAGCTTTGCTTTGTAATAGCTTATGCCGGCAATAATGTGGAGCGTAAACAGGGCGCGATCAAGTGCGGTATCGATACCTTCCGGAATTCCCGTTGCTGGAATGGGAAACACGAGTCGCTCGACGAATTCCTCCCCATCAATCGCGTACGTCAATACCACCTCCCCGCTCGTGCGATCAAAGGAATACGATGTGAACGTGAAGTGTTTCGCAGTGGTCACGATAGGAATCATACGTTAGGCGCCCATTTCTGTGAGCCACTGACGAAGCACCACCTTCGTTTCTTCAGGATCCTTCACCGCAACAGTCTCAATACCCGTACGGATCACCGGATGATCATTACCGCCTTCGTACAGTGCATCGCCAATAAACACCATTTCTGAAACTGGAATACCAAGATGTTCTTCCATCTTTTTAATGCCGTATCCCTTATCGATCCCTTTCCGAGTGACATCGATGGACGTCACACCCGGAACGTTTACTTCGAAATTTGGCAAATACTTTCGTACTGCATCGGCAAGCGCGAGCCGACGATCGTTGTATGCTTCCTTAAACGCCAGCTTCACCTCAAGGGGCGCATCTTGGCCACACGCGGAAAACGTCATTTGTGTTCCACGATCCTCAACAACTTCACCGTAAACCTTCTCTGGATGGTGGTAATCAATATCTTTATACGCCTGCTCAAACGCCTCTGTAATCTTTTGTCGTTCCTCAATGCTCATTTCGTCAGCGTACACCTGCTCCCAAGTATTGGTGAATTTGTAGAATCGCGTTCCGGTCGTCGGAAAAAAGAAGAGTTTCTGACGTTGCTCCACTGAACACTGCAATGCCTGGAACTGCGCTTCGAAACGCTCAAAGCCGCCACCGGTAATGACCGCAATCATCACGCGGTCAA
>CAYHKX010000005.1:0-15216 GCA_964357305.1 uncultured Gammaproteobacteria bacterium
GTCGGTGAATCGCCGTATGCAGAAGGCGTGGGTGATAATGAACGCCCAGAGCTCTCCGCAGAAGATCTTCGAACAATCGCGAACGTGAAAGTAATCAGTAAAAAGATTGTAATCATCATTGTTTCTGGACGACCGCTCGATATTCGTCCGTACGTTCATTCGTGGGATTCAGTCATCGCTGCCTGGCTACCGGGCAGCGAGGGCGACGGTGTCGCAGATATACTCTTTGGCGACTATCCCTTCACCGGTACGCTCCCCGTCGACTGGCCGCTCTAAATGCGCAGGTGGGTAAATAACGGTGAATACAACAACAAACCCCGCGTCCGACGACGGTGCCCGAGTTGGGGCTGTCCCCGCCCTTCGCGAAGGGCGGGGTGTCGTCTCGCGCAGGGCGAGCGTGGTGACGAACACAGTTCAGGGCGCTTCGTGCAGCATGTCGGCACTACACTCACAGAACTGACCATGTTCATCTTGAAGCATGACAACTTCGAGATCACGACTGGGTTGCTCGGTAGGCTGTGCCAGACTACCTCCCGGCGGTATTCGGAGCCGATTCCTTTGTCTCCACAGGCTCACGAACCTCGTCTGGATCACATGCATCCCTTCACCGGATCGAAATTCGCGTCGCCGCGATTCCTCCGTCCCGACAGAGTAGCCACGGGCGCCTTCCGCAGCAATGACACGAGTACCGGGCAGAAAGCTGGCACGCAGCCATTGCTCCTCGAAGTTGAAGCGCAGGGGATCATCCCCTCCCCCGATTTGCAGCAGATGGCAATCGCGGTAACCAATCCGGAGCCAGGGTTTCCAAACCACCGGACCCATGATGACGAGCAAGTGTTGCTCCCCCGGCTCACCGCATATGAGTTCAGACATGTGCCATCCACCCGACGACGAGCCGCACACCACGTCAACCATTGGCCATCCGCTGTTCGCGGAACCGGATGGTTTTCTGAACAAGGGGTCTGTTACCCTTTTTACGACATGTTGTTTCACCGGTCCCGGGTCAATGCTGTACAGGTATGAACTCGGTGGGTACCCACCGAAGCGATTCCGTGCTACCTCGTACTTCCGTTCTGCGGAAGTACGGCTGCGCCAGTCGTACGATGAGTCTCTCGTAACCATTTTCATCTCCAATCTTGACCGAGCTTTGAACGACTCAATCACCGAATATTCGGCGAGAGACGCGATGAATGTACCTTGAAAAATTCAACAATGTCAATAATTCATTGCAAATATTCAATAAAACATCACCAATCGCTTGGTGATGTTTTATGTGTATCGATGCTCGTCAACCTGATTATTTACATGTTGCGCTAAATCCGGATGCGGTGCCTAGACTCCACTGATCAGGGTAGGTGTCTTCAAGGAGCCCGGTGACATCGGTGTACTGTGGTGTATCAGGGTTTCCAACATCAATCAACATGATTCGGGAAAACGCTGTTGTGTATCCGCTACGTTCTGATTGCGTCGGAACAATGCATTGCACGTTTGCAATAAACGTATCTTCTCCGCACGATTGTGCGTATTTGGTCGAATACAACTGACATGGTTCGCTCGACGTCCAATACCGTTCATGATCTGGAAGGTCCTCTGGATGCGCATGGGTAAATGCTGGCGTACCGGAACGAACAGAACGGTAGATACCCAACGCTTCATCTAACGCGAATGAATACAGTTTATTTCTCTGAATGAGTGAAGAGCCTGATTTCACGCACGATGCAAGCGGAATACTCGAATCCGCACAAAGCGTATCGCGCGTCAGGCTGCCCTGTTCAATGCACGTGTAGATGCCCTGTGCGTCAAAACTTCCGTGCGCACATCCACTAATTCCTGCACCTTGCAAATCGACTGGATAGTACTCTTCTCCGGCAACAAATTCCTTTGCGGAGGTGTTCTTTGCTAGGCGGTCAAGATTAATAATCACCGGAACTGGTTGAGCAAGTGACGTCAACTTTTCTCCTCCCCTCCCCGTCACAAATGGGCACGTTCCGGACTGCACCGTGCCAGTGCCGTCAACCGGAGAACTATGAAAAGCAATACGGGAGGGATTCGTCGGATCAACAACAGGATTCGCAAAACTACACGCGGACGTATCGACACCGAGTGATGATGATGTGCCACCGAAAAGAATTTCACTGTCAATGACCGTCGTTACATCATCTGATGAGAACACAAATCGTACAAGATCTTCGTACAGGCTACTTTTTGAACAGCCAATGGAGCTCGCAGAACAATCGTTGGCATTACTTGCAAGTAGCTCCGTATTCGTCAACCAGAATGGCCAATGTGCTTGAGTATTATGCGTAAACTTTTCACTCACAGAAAAAATCTCCTTCTGAACAAGATCGTATCCAAAGACGCCAAACTCAGTAACATCGTTCGTGGTATTCCCTGCACGAAATGCAATGCGCGTGCCGTCAGGACTCACCGTCGGGAGTACAGCACTGACATCTGGAAGAATTTCTGAGAGATCGGACAACACTGGAGTAACGCTTCCCTGTTCAGACTGCAAAGGCAGAGAGAATAATCGACATCCTGACAAATCGCCGAAAGCGCAAGACTGAGAACCGTTTGAATTTATTGAAAGATAGAGTGTTGTCGGAGAAGATGATGCACCCGAGGAAACGGAAGGATTTGCAGGATCATTGGACTGTTGCGAAGAAGTATTGTTTGCCGATGCAGGAAGCGATGTAGTCACAACTGATCGGAACTGGTTCACTGGAACAATATGCACAGCAGCCCACACACCCAGCGATGCAACACAAGCAAACACGACAAACGAAAGAATAATGTTCTTCATAGAATGCCTAGAGTATACCACGAATCCTTTTGCCCGTATGCCGAAGGGATGTAAAAGCAGCCTCTCCGGAAAGGCTGCTTCTGGTTTGTGTTTAGAAGTTATCGTCAATCGAATTGACTGAATAGTACGCCTGAGACTTGCTGTAATCTGAAGTGCTATCGATCTTCTCACCGTCGTTGTAGTTGTTCTTCACGCTCCCTGGGAGTTCCACAATGTAGGTGGTCCAGCGGCTACCGTAGATTGCCTTTGCCACAGCTTCGTTCACGATTGGGCGAAGCACGCCGCCCTTCGCCACCGCGTACACCGTGCTGGAACCCATGAACTTTACGAGTGATGTTCCCGGGCGCATCGTCACATCCTCACCAATCGCCAAGCGGTTGAACTGCCAGGTTTCAATCTCTTTCACTGCAGAGAAGGAAGAGCCGTACCAGCTGCGATACTCCGCTTCCGTTGGAAATGCGTGTGCCATTCCGTCAGCACCGAAGTAGTACACCGAGTGACAGGTTCCCACTTTCGGCTCGTAGTTCTGACACATTGGCTTGATGAGTGCGCCAGTCGAGAGCACGATTCCTGGGTCTGTCGTGACAGTTCCCTTGCTCACAGAAATCGTTGACGTCGCACCCGAGGAGTAGTTTTCATCACCATCAACGCAACGTGCGTATGCCGTGTGCGATCCTGTGGTTGAGAATGTTACAGGTCCCGTAAAGCCGCTTGGTGAGCGAAGCATCTGACCCTGGTGTACGCCATCAACGTATAACCAGCATTGCGTCACTGCGGCGTCGCTTGATGCAGACACGGAGAACGCGGTGAGCACTCCCGTCTTTGCGGACGCTGGGGCCACCGAGGAGATCGAAGGACCTTTCGTGTCGATTTCAAACGTCAATGATGTTGAAACGCTGATGTTTCCGGAATTGTCGTGCGCGCGAACAAAGAATGTGTGCCAACCGTTTGGCAGCGTCCAAATGGTATACAATCCAACGTTCCCAATACTTTGCCAACTGCCGTTATCCAGCGCAAATTCGTACCAGGTTGCATTCGCGGGACGGCTCCATGTGAACGTTGGGGTTGTGTCGTTTGTATATACCCCGCCAACAAGCGTGAGGTTTGTTGGGGTCGTCAACACTGCAGCAAACACCGGTAATACGGATCCGAATGTCAACACAAACGCGACGATCATTGAAGCAAGTACAGAAAATACGCGACGAATCATAGTGCAAAGAATTATCCTCCAATACAGATACTTTGCTAAAAATAGCCTAAATTGTCAATTCATCACACGAACGGTTATCATAGTACTCTTATGAATCCCCTCGTGATCAAAAATCTCACCAAAACGTACATTTTACCGAATGGAAAGGAACTTCGTGCGGTTGACGATGTTTCGCTCAGTATCGCCCCGGGCACGATCCATGGCCTTCTTGGGCCAAACGGAGCCGGAAAATCCACGATGATCAGCATGATCGCAGGCATGACGTTGCCGACCTCGGGAACGATTACTGTCTTCGACATTGATGTCGTTGCAGATCCAGATCGTGCAAAGGCGCTCATTGGCATTGTTCCGCAAGAAGTTACGGTGGAAATGGCCTTTACCGTTGAGGAAGTGCTGTACTACTTCTCGGGAATGTACGGCGTGCCAGTTTCCGAACGTGGGCCACGGATTGACGCGATTCTTGAAGATTTACAGCTCACAGAGAAAAAACACGAGAAAGCTCGCTCACTCTCCGGCGGCATGAAGCGTCGTCTTATGATCGCAAAAGCGATGCTCCATAAACCGAAGCTGCTGATTCTGGATGAACCAACGGCTGGTGTCGACGTGGCGCTTCGTCAAAAAATTTGGGAACTTGTGCGTCGACTCAATGCCGAAGGCACAACAATTATTTTCACCACACACTACCTCGAAGAAGCGGAAGAACTTTGCGAACGTATTACCCTGATCGACCATGGGAGGATTGTGGCGGAAGGCACGCTAAAAGACTTGCAGCAATCGTTCGCAGTGAACACCATTCAGTTCTCGTTGACCAAACCAACACATACTCATCTTCCGAATGTTACCGTCACGGGAACCACCTGCTCGATGCCACTCAAAGAATTAAGCGCCGATCTTGCCGCACTCACGGCACACTACGGAACGAATCTTAAAGACGTAAAGAGTGAGGCCGCATCACTCGAACAGATTTTCTTGACCCTCACGAAATAACTATGTTTACGCATCCAATGTGGGCGCTTTATGCACGTGAGGTAAAACGATTTCAGAAGCTGTGGCTTGATACGGTGTTCAATCCGATTGTCTCCATTGGTCTGTACCTCGCGGTGTTCGGTGTGATTTCCAGCGGACAACAGGTCCTCGGCATTCCATTTCTTTCGTTCGTGTACATCGGCCTCCTCACCATGAACGTCATCAACGCGAGCATGAGCAATCCTGCATTCGCACTCATTATTAGCAAAAACACGGGCACGATTGTGGACTTGCAGCTCGCGCCAATCGCACCGTGGCGCGTTGGCATTGCATACGCACTCGCAGCGGCAACACGCGCTGGTGTCACGCTCGCTGTCGCGCTCCTCCTCACCGTATGGTTCATTCCGATGGCGCCAATTGCCCACCCGTTCCTTTTGATTCTCGCACTGCTGTGCACCGCACTCGAGTTCGGGCTGCTTGGAGTATCCTTTGGTATCTGGGCAAAAAACTTTGAAGCGTTGACGGTGCTTATGACGTTTATTCTCCAGCCAATGCTCTTCCTTGCTGGCGTGTTCTACCCGATCAGCGTATTGCCAGCACCGTGGAATACCATCAGCGCATGGAATCCACTACACCACAACATCAACCTTGTACGATACGCCGCAACAGGCGTAACGGATGGCAACCCATGGATGTCACTTGCAGTGATGGTCAGTGCGATTAGTATCGGTCTCCCCCTCATGCATATCCTCATTCAACGAAAACTTCGCTCGGTGTAAAACGACTTTATGTACGACGTTGCCATCATCGGTGCGAGTTTTTCTGGTCTCACCCTCGCGCACCATCTCCCGAAAGAATTCAAGGTTCTTCTCATCGACGCAAAGCCGGAAGCGGGGGCAACCGTCGAGTCAACGGGTCTGATCACAAGCAAAACGCGCGCAGAGTGTGCAAGCTTTATCCCGATTGATACATACATCACCAATCCAATCTCTGCGATTGCGGTCATTGCACCAGGTCTCAATCACATGTTCACGTCGACGGTGCCAGAACCATGGATATACCAGACCGACACAAAAGCACTTGTTCGTGCGCTTGCTGATACGCTACCCTCGAACGTCACGCTCCGCACGAAGACGGTGTTCCTTGACGTCGATCATGCGAATCATCCAACACACATTCGCGTGCGATCCATGGGTGCCGATGAAGAAACTCTCGCTATCGGATTTCTCGTTGGCGCAGATGGCGGACACTCAAAAGTTGCACAGAGTATTCCCACCCTCTCGAAGAACACACGTTTCTTGTTTGGCTACGAACGGGTGTATTTCGGCAATGTGCTTCGTGGCGAGAAACCGGCGGAAACGATTTATCATTACTGGTTCGGCGAGTTTTCGCTCGGGTATGGCGGATGGCTCTCTCCAACCGTTATTGACGGCAGACCAGCCTTTCGCATTGGCCTCGCAAAACTCATGCGCGATAGAGGCGATGCAAAACAACTCACTGAGCAATTCGTGGCGGATCTTGTTGCACGTGGCGATATCCACCTCAGTGACCCCGTGCCACACTATGTCTTCGGCAGCCACATACCCGTCAACGGGATCCGATCAACTATTGCACACGAAAATGTACTCCTCATTGGTGATGCAGCAGGATTCTGCGGTGCATTCGCAGCTGATGGGATTAAAGGTTCTGTGATTTCTGGGAAAGAAGCCGCCGTGCTCATTCCACAATTTCTCCGTGGAAAAGCTGGTGCGCTCAAGCAACTTCACGCGCGCATGGATAGCCATGGCGGAATCATTGGCTATTACCGCAGACAACTGCTCTATCGTTGGATCTGGGACGTCATGCAAAAGAACCGCACATTCCGTGCAATGTTCGACATCATTGCCGCTGAACACGAAACGTTCCTCGAACAATTCTGCGACAGCAAGGACAAACACCGCAGTCTTACTCGAACCGTCCTCAAGTGGCGCCACACGCTCAAACTTATGAAATACAGCGTGTATTGGGCATTAGATTTTATGCGGTACATCGCCGTCATACTGAAACAAAAAACACGTGTACCCCGCTCGTAGGCGGGGTACCGTCGTCGTCTGATCACTCGAATGTGATGAAGTCAGGATCGCCCATCGGCACGAGCTCCGCGCCAAGGGTCAACTTACCCATATCATCACTGTACTCGTATTCGCCGAACAAACGGCCGTCCCTCAGGGTCACCGTCGAGATGACGAGCGAAATCATATAGGGCCGATCGGATCGGATCGAGGTTCACGCTTCGTCTCGGTGAGCGCAGCTTCTGGCGTGCGTAGGTTGCTGAGAATCCTCCAACCAACAAAGGTGAGCCACTGTGGCTGGAAAGGATACGAGTCTCCAGGATCGATCTGACTCGTTGCCATTGCCCGAGAAGAAACGTCAAGGACGATACGCGTCCCATCTCCCCGTGAGGTCGCCTGGATCTGACACCCGGCGGTAACGCTACTGAACACCTCGAACATTTCGCGAGTCGTGCCTGTGAACATGGAACCTCCGCTCATACAACCTATCATAATATCCCCTTCCTTGACCAAAAACCAAAAATTCTGCATACTTTGGACAAATTTTGGGGCCAAAGCCCCTTTTCATTTTCAGCTATGGAATTCCGCAATATCGCAATCATCGCTCACGTTGACCATGGCAAGACCACGTTGGTGGATGCCATGCTTAAACAGTCCGGTACCTTTACGGACCGTGACGTGATTGAGGATTGTGTCATGGATAGCAACGAGCTCGAGCGTGAGCGTGGTATTACGATTTACGCCAAGAACACCGCCATCATGGTGGATGGCATTAAAATCAACATCGTCGACACTCCAGGCCACGCAGACTTTGGATCTGAGGTGGAACGCGTGCTTCGCATGGTGGATTCTGTTTTACTTCTTGTCGACGCGTACGAAGGCCCGATGCCACAAACCAAGTTCGTCCTCCGCAAGAGCCTTGCCCTTGGCCTTAAGCCGATTGTCGTCATCAATAAGATCGACAAGCCAACCGCGCGCCCAGACCACGTGCTCAACATGATTTTCGACTTGTTCGTGGAACTTGGCGCAACAGATGCCCAGCTCGAATTTAAGCATATCTACGCCATCGGTCGTGATGGTGTAGCAAAGATGGAACTCACTGACGAAAGCAAGGATCTCCGTCCGCTCTTTGATCTCATTTTACAAACGGTGCCACCAGCTGCAAGTAATACCGAAGTGCCAATGCGCATGCAGATCGCAAACCTAAAGTACGACAATTACGTTGGACGTATCGGTGTTGGTCGCGTGGTGGAAGGCGTCATCAAGAACGGCATGTCGGTTACCGTCATCAAGCAGGATGGCACTCGCGAAACCCACAAAATCACAAAGCTCTTCACGCACAAAGGACTGGTGAAAGTAGAAGTAGGACAGGCTGAAGCTGGCGATATTGTGCAAATTGCCGGTATTCCAAACATCTACGTGGGAGAAACCGTTGCCGAAGTTGCAGATGCAGAAGGATTGCCAACGCTCTCTATTGATGCGCCAACACTGACAATGAACTTCATGGTGAACAGCTCGCCATTTGCGGGGCGTGAAGGAAAGCTCGTCACGTCGAGCCAAATCCGCGCACGATTAGAACGCGAGTTGGAAATCAACGTCGGATTAAAGGTGGAGTTCCCTGAAAACGGCGAAGAATATAAAGTCTCTGGACGTGGGGAAATGCATCTTTCTGTGCTCATTGAGCAGATGCGCCGTGAAGGCTTCGAGCTCCAGGTATCGCAGCCAGAGGTAATTATGCAAACCGTTGACGGCGTAAACATGGAGCCAATGGAATCCGTTATTATCGATGTCCCAGATGATTGTTCCGGAACCGTCATCGAAAAGATGGGGAAACGAAAGGGTGAAATGGTGAACCTGATGAGCGAAAACGGCTCCACCCGCTTGGAATACACCATTCCAACCCGCGGATTACTTGGGTATCGCACAGAATTCATGACGGATACCAAGGGCGAAGGAACGCTTTCACACATCTTCTCGAACTACGGACCGAACAAAGGCGAGATCAACCGTCGATCATCAGGCTCGATCATCTCTGGATTCGACGGTAAGACTACGCCATATGCGCTTGCTATGGTGCAGGAGCGCGGCCCACTCTTTGTTGCGCCTGGAACGGAAGTGTACGAAGGTATGGTCATTGGTGCATCCATGAAAGAAACCATGACGGTGAATCCTGTGCGAGAAAAGAAGCTTACAAACATGCGTGCATCCAGCGCAGACCATATTGTGCAGGTGACACCACCCATCGACATGAACCTAGAACGTGCACTCGAATACATCGATCGCGACGAATACGTGGAAGTCACTCCGCAGAATGTCCGTATCCGCAAAAAGTGGCTCAAGGAATTCGAACGCAAGAAGCATGGTGTTGCGAACCAGTAAAAAACTCCCGGATATATTCCGGGAGTTTTTTTATTCACCAAACGGGATCGTCGTTCCGAACAACACGA
Organism: uncultured Gammaproteobacteria bacterium; assembly: GCA_964357305.1. Classification (GTDB taxonomy): domain Bacteria; phylum Patescibacteriota; class Patescibacteriia; order UBA9934; family UBA9934; genus CAIKHN01. The sequence goes on from CAYHKX010000005.1 coordinate 9,475, forward strand.
TACTGACAAGCAACAATATCGCAATGAGTTTCTTGTGTTTCTCCAGCCACGCACCGCACTGTTTTTCGCGCAATCCCGCAACAAGCAATGCGACATACGCGAGCCCGATTCCCGTCAACATCACACCGTCATACGCACGCATCATGAGGGAATCGATTGCGAGATATAACAAGAGTAATACTCCGGAAGCCGCAGTGCCCAGCGCTCCGAATACCGCGTAAATACTTGTTGATGTTCTCAAGAGCAGCGGAATGAGTACTCCGGGACTGAGAACGAGGAGGAGCGCCAAATCGAGAAAGAACGTCGTCTGGAGGACTGCAAGAACGAATGGAGACGATGTACAGAAGTCACTCGTGATACATTCGGTGTACGGGTCGCGGATGAATTGGAATGTAAGAATCGCAACCAATACTGCCCAGGATGACAGAAGATACTTCGGATATCTCATGACATAAAATCCGAATACACTAAACGTCAACGCAACAATTCCCGAACCAACCCCAGGCTCCCACCATGATGATCCTTCTACAGAAAAGGTGATAAGCCCGACGCTAAAACAACCTAAAAATACTATGAGAGATGCAATATACTGTCGTGATCGTGTGATCTGCAATGCTTTCTCCATACTCGCTCAAAAGGAATACCTTAATAATCCCGCAATTTTTGAATAATATCTTTCTGTTGAATCTTTTCAAGTGCTTTAGCCTCAATCTGACGAATACGCTCACGAGTGACGTCGAATTCGCGACCAACCTCTTCGAGCGTATGACTCACGCCGTCTTCCAGACCAAAACGCATTTCTAGAATTTTCTGCTCACGTGGCGTCAAATCACGCATCGCTTCCTGCACATAGTCACGGAGCAACTGACGCGCAGCTTGTTTATCTGGTGGAATGTTTTTGACGTCCTCAATAAAGTCTTCGAGCGTTGAATCATCGTCATCGTCACCAACACTCGTGGTCAATGAAACTGTTTCCTGCGAAATCTTCTGGATGTGCTGCACTTTCTCCAGCGACATGTCCATTTCGGCAGCAAGCTCCTCGAGAAGTGGTTCTCGACCGAGATCTTGAATCAAACGACGCTCAATCTGCTTAAAGCGATTGATGGTTTCCACCATGTGTACCGGAATGCGAATCGTACGAGACTGATCGGCCAAGGCGCGAGTAATTGCCTGACGAATCCACCATGTTGCGTATGTGGATAATTTGTAGCCCTTGCGATACTCAAACTTCTTCACGGCACGGAACAGACAGACATTTCCTTCCTGAATAAGATCGAGAAGCGAAAGCTGCTTGCCAACAAATTTCTTTGCAATAGAAACCACAAGACGCAAGTTTGCCTCAATAAGACGGCGCTCAGCTTCTTTTTCGTTTCGTTCTTTACGTTTTGCAAGCGCGACTTCTTCTTCCGCTGTCAGTAACGGAATCTTTCCAATTTCGCGCAAGTACATTTGAATAGAATCCTGAGTCAGCTCAGATGACACGGAAAGATCCGCTTTCTTGTCCACGGAAATACGCAACTTGTCGTACACGTCGTCGCGCGACTTGCTTCCACCAACAAAACCTTCCTTCATTTCAACAAAATGCAGGCCCTTGCGTTCAAGACGATCAAGGAACTCTTCAAAGAGCTCAAGATGATCTTCAATGAAACCGAACGCGAACACTGCCTCGTTCTCCGTGACGAACCCACGAGTCATCCCGCGTTCAATCACGCGATTCAACACCTCTTCTGTTGGTGGCGCTGAACGCTTATCTGGGCGGGGAATAAATGGCGCGCCCTTCTGTTCCTTCTTTACGGGCTTCCGAAGAACAATCGGTTTTTTTGCCAGCAGTTTTGGCTTTGGCTTTGTTTCCTTTGGTTGTTTCTTTCCGTTCCTTTTTGGTGCCGATTTTTTTGCGGAAATGTTGAAACTTTTCTTTGGCTTCGGCGCCGATTTCTTTGACATGTGTTTTTTTATCCTTGGTAAAACCTTTTTCCCTTTTTTCATAAAGCGGATCACAAGCGCCTGAATCAGAAAAGTCGTCCGAAGACTTACTTTTGAGAAACGAGGTCGCGATAAGCGCGTATCAATGTATGCAACCGAGTGTCATCGCCTGACAGTTCGGCTTCACGGATATCGCGCTCCAAGGACGCACGCGCGCGGCGTGCGGTCTCTTGGGAAACAATCGTAAGATTTCTGTCCGCTTCTTGTCGCACCTCCTTGGGCGACAGTCCATCCAATAGCTCGTCGGTACGAATCGCCAAGGCATTGCACACGGATGTCTCCCGTGTATGACCATTGGCGGAGAGCCAGGAAAGAAGTCGTGAAAAAAGGGGTTCTTGAGGTGGCGACGATTCAGGAAGCTGTTCGGCTGGAGTATACACGGCCGCCAAGCCGGTGTACAGGACGTCCCAACGGCCTCCTGTGCGCAATTCTTGGCCAACTGTGGCCAAAATCTCTGGAACAAACCCTTCATGTTTGAGCGCAATACCCAAAAGAAATGCAATCGCACGATCTATTTTGGTCTCGGGAGCCTCGGATTGAACATGGAAAATGGAAGATGGAAGATTGGGCGACACTTCCTTCACTGGAACAATTTTCCTTTTTCCATCTTCAATTTTCCATTTGATCATCTGTTCGAGCGACTCCATATCGACGTGCGTCGCATCGCTCATTCGAAGAAGATAGAGGTGACGAGCATCAGGTCGAGTCAACTTCGCAACGTACGGCAACAGCTCGTCGACAAGCACCTTGCGTGCATCAATCTTCGCTGCACCGGCACCATCTTCAAAATGTCGAAGGCGCTTGGTAAACACATATTCAATAACATCTTCTGAGTGCGCAACGATACGCTTCCACAACTCCGGATCCTTCTGCACAATTTCATCTGGATCCTTCCCTGCACCGTCTGGAATAATCAAACACTGAATCGCGAATTGCGGCGCTCCAGGATCTTTTTGCACATCTAGCGCGAGATCCAGCACACGCTTAGCTGCAGCGTATCCCGCCGCGTCTTCATCAAGCGCAAACACAATTTCTTTTGTGTATCGTGCCAACGTTCGAAGTTGCGATGCGGTGAGCGCGGTTCCTGATGATGCGACGATGTTTTCGACACCGGCTTTATGCGATGCGATCACGTCGAGGTTGCCTTCAACGACAATCACGCACTTCTTCTCCCGCATCCCGCCCTTTGCGAGGTGAAGCCCGTACAACATGTCGCCCTTCTTATAGATCGGTGTCTCTGGCGAATTCATGTATTTAGGGCCGAGATCGGACGTCGGACGTCGGACGTCGGACGTCGGGGCTTCAGGCTCAGGAAGTTGACGCGCGGTAAATGCCACCACATTTCCTCCAGCGTCGCACAACGGAATCATCAGTCGATTCCGGAATCGATCCACGCACCCCGAACCAGACTTGCGCTTCATTGCGAGCCCTCCTTCGATAATTTCTTTTTCGGTAAATCCTTTCTTCATCAAGTGCCCCGTCAACACATCCCAAGCATCTGGTGCGGCGCCGAGTCTGAATTTCGTTGCCAACGCCTCATCGATCCCTCGATGTTCGATGTACGCCTTCGCAGTCTTGCCGTATTCGCTCGACCATAACGTCGACGTGTAAAAACTCGCTGCAATATCGTGCATCTCAATGAGGCGATCGCGAATATTGCTCTGCGGTGACGGTCGGTATTCTGGAATTTCAACACCCGCCTTCTTTCCGAGCAACCGCAGCGCTTCTGGAAACGTCAGTCCATCCATTTCCATCACGAAACTAAAGATATCGCCGCCTTTATCACAACCAAAACAATGCCAACTTTGGCGTTCACGAGAAACATGAAAGCTCGGCGTCCGCTCCGTATGAAACGGACACAACGCCTTCAAACTCCCCGTTCCTGCTGGCTTTAACTGAATATAGTCGCCAAGGACCTCGGCAACGTCCAGTTTCTGCTTAATCTGATCCTTCGGCTCGAGCATGAAAGCAGTGTAGGGGGAAAGAGCGAAAGTATAAAGCGATGCGTGGGGATGTAATAAACGTCAACGGCCGGCACCCCGCAATGGGCGCCGGCCGGCGTAAACGCGATCTCATCATTGGAAATCGCGATCATCAGACCGCTACGGGAAAAGAATCATCCCCGAAACGATGCACGAGACCACGATTGCCATCACGGTGGCCGCAAAAAGCTCAAAAATAGGTGGCTCCCTGATCTGATGCCCCATGACGACCCCCCCCCGAACACGCCAATCAGGTGCGTGCCGAATTGCTAGCCCTGTCGGCGAGGGATCTTAGCTGCTCTTTCCAAATTTTTGCAAGTAAAAACAGCTGATGAGGCTGTTTTTACTTGCTTTTCAAGCTTACTGCGTCGCAATGGAAAGGGCGATGTACGGGCTAGATTTCATTTCTGTTTCCACCATCTTTTCCAAACGATCTTGAAGGAGTTCTTGCGGATCGCGTTGAGCGGCGATCTTTGGAAACTCACGTTTTAGGAACGTCGCAATCTTTTCTTCAATCGCTGGGAGCAAGCTCTCTTTACGAAACCCGAGGGACGTGGTGTTCACGTGCGTAATCTGACCTCCCTGGGCAATAGCGTCAATCACAATCACACCTTCGTCACCCATGCGCTTACGCTCACGGAGCGTGTCGCCGTCCACAACGTCCACCTGGCCACCGTCTACGTAAATTGGCGCGACCGGAAGACGTTGTTTGGTAAGCGTTCCCTTCCCTTCTCCGTCGAATTCCATAATCTGACCGTTATCCGCAATCATGATGTGATCACGATTGAAGCCCGCCGTCATGGCCGCTTGCGCATGATGGTGCAAGAAGGCGTGATGCCCTTCAATTGGCACGAGGTACTTTGGCTTCACCATTTTGACGACTTCGCCAAGATCGGCTGCCTTTGCGTGACCACCCGCGTGAATGTTCAACATGCGGTAGTTCACCACCTTCGCACCAAGACGATAGAACTTATCCGTAATAAACTGCACCGTGCGCTCATTTCCTGGAATGACGGATGACGAGAACACGACGGTATCGCCCGGATTCACGCGCACGTCGCGCAACGTACCGTCTGCAAGCTTGTAGAACGCCGCGTTGTTCTCGCCCTGCGCACCAGGGAAAATGGCAAGTACTTTGTTTGGCGGAAAGTTTTTCACTTCCGTCACATCTAAAAGCGTTCCTGGCGTTGGGTTGATATAGCCGAGGTTTTGAGCAATTTCAAGCGTCGTCTTCAGGCTGAGGCCACCAATGGCAACATATCGACCGTACTTTTCGGCCAACGTAATGATCTGCGCCAAACGCACCACGTTCGTGCTGATCATACCGAACAGAAGACGGCCCTTTGCTTGCGCAACAATCGTGTCGAGGTCGTGCATAACATCGCGCTCCATCACCTGGTTTCCACTTTGACCAGCATTCGTCGAATCTGAAAGAAGTGCGATGACATTTTCGTCACCAAGCTGTTTCATTTGTTCAAGGTAACGCTTGTGATCCGCATCCTTTGGCTCAAGGTCAATTTTAAAATCACCGGTATGCACCACTTTTCCGTTTGGTGTTTCAATAATAACCGCGAGTGCCGATGGCACAGAATGCGCCACACCAATAAATGAGAGCTTGAAATTCCCAAGCTGAATAGTGCTTGCTTCATCAACCGGACGAAGATCCACCTTCACTTCCGGCGTGTACTCAAGTTTCTTTGCAATCAGCGCAAGCGTGATTGGTGCGGAAAACACTGGAACACCAGGGAGCATCGGCATCAAAAATGGAATACCGCCA
>CAYHKX010000006.1:0-10232 GCA_964357305.1 uncultured Gammaproteobacteria bacterium
GGACGCCGGCCACCGGGAGCTTCACGGCTCCCATGGTCGTCCTCCCTGACGGGCAACTGGAAAGCAGCCTGACGAACATCGGGGAGTTCACGATGAACTCCGACGAGTCGCTCGAGATTCTCGCCGGTGAGTATGAGGTGACCTTCGGGTCACTCGAACTCGCGACGGAGTTCTCCGGCTGGTTGCCAGTCCACACTTCCGATGATGGTTCCCGGTGGGTCGCGCCGACCGCGACCGTCACCGTCGTCGAAGGCTCGATGCTCGCCCCCGAGGCGCAGGTCGTCAGCCGATTCATCGGCGGAGAAATGTGGACGTGCAACGATGCCGGAAACGAGAACGAGGCAACGGCCCAAACCTTCGTCGTCAGTTACCTCGACGAAGGTGATGTGTTGCAAATCGACCTCGGGATCGGAACACCGGAAATCGAGGGTGACAACCTTTCCCACCAGGATGAAGAGTGCACGGACACGGGCAAATTCATCAACAACTCTCAAATCCAGATGGTGATCGACTGCTCATTCCAGTACCTCGTAATCGAGTGCTGGCACGGAGGTTTCACCGATCATCCGAGCATCTGGGAGTGGTGAAGAAAACGCCGAACATAAAGACCCCACCGCCCAGGAGAGCGGAGGGGTCTTCTCGCATTTATTAATTAGTCTCTATGGCGTCACTGTGATTGTTCCGTCGTAATAAACCCACGGATCAATACTTGAACTATTTTCTGGATAACTGGAGTAATTACATTCATCAAATGTTGTCAATTCCGAGTAATCTTCCGAGTTTATATCCCCATCATTATCCACACACTTTTCTGCACCATCGCCGCCGACGGTACAGGTGCCGGTACAGATGCCCCAGTTGTCGCGGATGTGAACACTTGGGCGGTACACACATTCGTTACCGGTTAATGTACACGGTGCGTTGTCGATAATTCCATCATCGCCACCGTCGTCACACCGTTCTGGCATTTCTGACGGGTTACAGGTGTAAATGTGGTTGTAGCTGAAGTAGTTCGGGTCGCAACTGTCGGAGTTCATGCCCCATTCGTAGTCAGAGAACGTCGGATCTGTTTCACAAATAGAGATTTCTTTGTCCTCCTGCAATCCACGGTGGTTCTTGTAGAAGTTATCAGGCGCGTCTGAACCGGTCTGTTCGTCATCACCCCAGTCCACAATAATACGCCGAATTGGGAGTTGATCCTTATCTGCTGCCGCGTAGAACTTCAGGTACGCGCGATAGAACATATCTGCCTCAATATCGCCCTCGTTTTGATCGTTCACGGAAAGTGGATGATCAAAATCTTCCTCACAATATTCGTTATAGCAATTACTGAAGTCCACCGCCCAGATGGATGGCCTATTTCCGGTGCTTCGTTCATCCCATGCGAGATCATAGATTGTGAGAGGGTCATCCATCTCTGGACTCGAAACGTAATCGGCAACCTTTTCCATAAATCCTCCGGCGCTATCGTCAGCATCGTCTTCCTGTGAAAACGCCTGCTCCGTTGTGTCCCAAACACCATCATCGAATCGCGACAACGACAAACTGCGGGCAAAGATATTTTGAAGGAGTGACCAAACGCTCGTCGCCGTCGCCTCACCTCCCGTCACCACGTCATAATACGTATTCACCAAAGGAATATACTCTACGAATGAACGTGCTTCTGGATCGTTAATATCGTTATCTGATGGCAATGAGTCCCCAGCAGCACAGCTAAATACACCATCTCCGCCCATTATCGGCATTCCAATCACACTCCAAGGCGTGCCGGTTATGTACTCTGAATCGCCGCACGCTGCAATGCTCGGTGGCCGCACATCCAGCTCCATGTCACTCGAATCTGAAATCACATGATAGGTAGCCTCTGCTCGACCAAATGGCGATCGCGCTGTTTGATTGGTGTACTCAAAATTGACAGCACCTGCATATGAAGGCGATGACGTGCTGAGAATCGAATCGGTATTCGATGTGTTCAGCAAACGGTCAGTATACGGCGCCATGATATTTGGATTTGAAGCATCAGCAACCTGCAAAAGATCACGACATCCAAGATAGTCTTGATTTTGTGTAGGATATTCCCCCACAAGATGCCATCCGCACGAGCCAGCGCCGTTGACACAACCCCATATATGACTTCCAGTGCCCATACCAGTAATGTGTGTAAAACTCTCGCCTAACACATGATTCCCCGCCTCAGTCGTATAGTACAAATTGGAACTGTGTTGAAGTCTCCCATACGTCTTGCAGAGTTGCACATCTTCTACGACTGCATCAAATTCCTGCGCCCCATCGTAATAGTAAATTCTGACATCATACTCAGCACTAGTCAGTGAATCTAATTCTTCCTCTGATCTTACGGACGGACTGATGGTTACTGGCGTACTTGAATACACATGACCTCTCTCCACGAGGCTCTCTATATCACACGACTCACCGGCAGAATTCATTGCATTTTCAGGGACACAAACAAATGGACAATTATTATCACCCCAAGCTTTACATGTTTCGGTCAACGTACCAGGCACATCAGATGTTGAGGCGACCGGATATGGCCCCATGATCATGTAAAAGCCAATGGGACAGAATAGATTTTCCTGCACGCAAGAGTCGAATCCGTATTCAGACTGATCACGTTCAGAGCAATAAATCGTATCATCTAGTCCCCCAATCGTCGTGACGTTTTGGAATTCATCGACGTACGAACAATACGAGGTATCCTCAAAATATCCAGCGCTCGTGTACTTCGCGTACAGATCTGTCGATCCTGCAAGCTGGTCCACCGGAAGCCATGTTAAGCAGGCATTCGTATCCCGATCACCAAAAATGTTCGTAGAACTGTCATGTTCAAGACAATACCCTTCCAATCCAAGCACGTCATCAATTTGGCTTGGGAACATGCATTCACCCACATTTCCAAGACTATCTACACAATCGCTATTGGACGTACAGGTCGCGCCTTCCAGATACGTACTGCAAATACCATCAGTCAGTTCGATGTCTGCGTCTTGCGACGAATATCGAACTGTTCCGGAATCGTCATACGTAATTTTTTTGTACAAACATGAACAGTCTTCACCCAAGGCACATGTTTGGACATTCTCGAAGTTCTGTACAAACGATATTGGCAATGCATCACTATTCTCCGACGTCATGCTGTCAGCCGTCGGTACGGACAAATCCGTTGGGTCCTGCCATGTTTCTACGATTTCATTTTCAAACGGGCTATTGATCTCCGGATATGCTCGGCAAATAACGCCTTCAGAAGCATTTTCAGCAAATGTACTTCCGTTTGGCGCAAGCACACATTGGTCATACAGGCATGTGCCGGTCTTAAAGTTCACCGACGGACGGAATGATTCACCAGAGCGGCAAGCAGCATCTGGATTCGCCGGACGATAATTTTCCATGACCGCATCACCATTATCTGTTGCACAATATCCACCCAAGCACCGGTCTCCCCCGTCACAATCCGCACTTGATGCACATAAATCCGTAGAAACGGTGTAACACGTTCCGATCAAACAATCTCCACCGTCAGTGCCACATGCCTCAGAATCTACACATGCAGATCCGGTATTTTCACAATATCCAACTGAACACTCGCCACCGAATCCACTACTACTATCACAGCTTCCCGCGACATACGCCAACCGATAATCGCTATCGGTACCTGAGCCAGTACAATAATCGTTTGATCCCGGCGTTCCGCCACATGCCCCATCATCCAAGCATGGATCACCGTCGTACTGAACGAGAGCTGCTGATAATCCTAAGTCAGATGTTTCACATGTGTATGGCAACACAATATTCACCTGTGAAAGCTGATCAACTGGAAGCAATCCTGGAATCGCGTAGCCTGAATAATCATCTCCATACCAAGAGACGTCACGAGAGGAATATTCATCGACATCAAGCACAACTGCTGCGCCATCATCTTTCCACGCAGAACAGAAGGATGCATCACCGGTCCCGGAATATTGTTCACACAACCCGATGTCGCCACAAATGGTGACATAACTATTCGTACGTTCATCCCACGTTGTTTGCGCATCCGAACAACTCAACCACTCAGAACATTCACGATCACGGTTCACCTTTAAAACAATGTTTGATTCATTTTCAAGTCTTGGTGCATCAATTCCAGTGAATGACGATGCGCAGAATCCGTTCACTTCAGCACCCGATTCGCTGGTGAGCGGTCGGCAATCCGTATCGTCATAACACGACCCATCGTACACATGCGATTCCGTGGTGCCGTTGATATCGTAATAGTCCTCCGCGCTATACCAACAACGATTTGCGCACAAGTCGACAGAATCGCCGTTCGGCGTGATGATCGTGGAATCCCCTTCGCAATCAATTGGATCTACAAGGTCATTCTGTTGCCCACCAAATAATGCATCCGCATGTGTACTTGCGATATACGTTGCCGTTGCACTTGCCGACTTCCTCGGATTTGATGTGTCGTTAAACATGCCACAACCTTCGGTCTGGCTCACTTCTCCATTACACTTCTGACTATCCGGTAAGCTATTTTCTTCCAACGCATCATTATTCATGTAAAAATAGCTTGTTCCGTCTGCCTCGCCGTACAAATCGTCTGTCGCCAAATCTGAAACATCCTGAAACTCGCTACACGTGTCGTACTGCGCAGCACATTCACCGACCCATTTTGCATACTCATCGTCGCCATTACGCCAAATACCTGCTTCGTCACCACCAATCACGTAGTCTGGATCACACAACGCATCGGTATCCGTTTTAAACCATCCATTGTACGTCACATTATTCACCGTGACATCACTTCGATACTCACACGTCTGATTCTGCGGATCCTTAAAGTACGAGATACTCCCCTCGTTATCTGTCCATTCCTGACAGAAGAGTTCATCCTGCGAACACAATGTGGATGAATAATCCGCTGGCGTATTCATGAGGTACACCGTCTCCCAGTTTTCTACTGCAGTATGATCTTGATTAAATACTGGCAAGCCAACCTCAACACACCCAGCGACATCTGACGAACACTCCATATCATTACTCACCACAAGGAAGATGTCTTTATCCGCAGGCGAAATAACGGTGGACGCGACGTAAGACAGGTGATCTTCCAAATCGTCGACCGGGACGTACCAACCGAGATTAAATTCACACGTCGACGTGGCAACGCCAATGGTACAGAGGTATTCGCTTTCCGTATCGTAATCCGTCCCTGTTTCATTTTGATGGGAATAACACGATGTCGCTTCCGTCACCGCCACACCGTCTAACGTCGAGCAACGCGCACCGTACACCGAACCACCCACCGCATCTGATTCTTGTGTCATGAAATATGACTCACAGCCAATCTTGTCTTCATCACACAACTCGCTAAAACTCTTCAAGTACGATGTTTCTCCATCTTGATTTGTATATTCCTGACAGCCAAGCATGTACTGTGCAGATGCTGTGCCGCTCTCAGTTTCGTCGCACGACGTTGGCGTGACCCAGGAATTCTGAATCACGTTGATGTTGTCCTCGCCTTCACGCAACACGACGTTGTCGATGTAGAACATTGTTCCGCTTCCTGGCGCAAACACCAGTGCCGTTGCGCCATCACCAAAATCTGGATATTCATCCTCACTCATGTTCTTTGGCCCGTATGAATACTGCTGCCAGTCGGTATTCAACGCAATCGCGTCGGTTCCCGTTGCAAAACCTGCATCAATTGTTGCTATTCCGGACGTACGCGATGTATCAAACCCAACGGAAAGCGTTCCGCTTCCCTTTGCCCAGAACGACACCACATACGTTTTATCCACGAACACTTCATCCGAAAGCGTTCCGCAATACGTTTCACCATTTGCAAGTGCACACGTCCCGCCGAGTATTCCTTCCGCCGTATCACAGCCACCTTCTGTTGCACATTCCGTGCCGTCACCACCAACATGCGTCCACACAGTCTCGTCGTCAGAGAACAGTGAGTGACCGTCTGTTGCAATGGATTCATTTGAGAGCGTCACGTCCGTCGCGCTCACGGCATCCCAATGTGAAAGCGTGTCTTCTTCAAAATACTCAATAAACGCCTGTCGACTGTTCCGACTGCGGCCACCAGTGTATTCACGACATCCAGATTCTTCTGCTGGACACTCGTAGCTTTCCTCGGCATATCCGTAGTAACGACACGCTGTTGTACTCGTATCGAAGTATCCGCCAGATTCCTCACAGTTTGCGGTTTGCGTTGCGGTGTCTGCGCCAACAATATTCGTCTTCCGATACGTCACACAATCATCATTCACCGTCACGGTGTCCGTCCACTCACGATAATGAATCGTTCCTTCCGTATCATAGAACTCACGACAGTCTGGGTTCGTGATGGTGTCGCCGTGTTCATCACAAAATTCCGAGTCCGAATCGAGCGTACCAGACGTTCCCGAATCATCGTTACACCTAATGCCCTCATCCGTCGTCGACCAACTGGTACACGGCGCCAAGTCTGGCGCGTCATCGGTTCCACGACTCGCTGTGTACGTATACACACTCGTCCCCATATCGGACTCCAACACATTCCACGTCTTCAACTGATATCCGTCTGTATCTGAACCTTCCCAGGTGTAGAAAATTGCTCCGGCATCGGACGTTGCTTCGTTTGCGTCGGCTTGATCTGACGTCACACATGCACGAACATACGTAAAGTAAGACGGTTCTTCCGTCGTGATATCAGTAAACTCGTCACATCCAACATACTGTGCGGTACACGTTTCCGCAGAATCTGGAATAAAATAGATTGGGAAATCACCGTCTGGCTCGTACCGCGTTGGCTCTTGTTTGAACGTGTCGTAGCCTACGCACTCGGCCGGACACGCATCAAGCTCGCCTGCAATCCCGATGACAGCTGGATCGCCGTTCGTTGGTGCGTAATACGAACATCCGACATCGATACCGGAACACATTCCTGCGTAGTTTTCACACTCAGCAGGATCATCACTTGTACCAGTACACCCAAGATACGTTGGTGGGACTTTTACGTATGCCAAATCCAGAACAGCATCGCTGTACCCCTCATGATATTGACCTGCGGACGATTCTTGTTCAAGTTGAACGGAATCAATCCACAAATCTCCCCGCAAGAACCCCACGAATGCCCGAACTTCAGCACGGCTATCCGAAAGGGTTGGCACCGTAAACGTACACGAAAACCGCTCGTAATCCGTGTCTTCCGGCGTACCGGTGATATTCAAAATGTTGGTATTTGTTGAGCTCACCGCACAGTCACCATTCAGACTGTATCCCCGGAAATCCACACTCTCACCGTTACTCGCTTCAAGCGAAAGGAGCCCACCGGTCGTTATTGATCCGGCATTCTGCGCTGCATAAAACGAAAATGTGTACTCCGCTGCCTGTGTCAACACAATGCCATCTTGGTAATATAAACCATCGGATCCCGGATTGATCGCATCCGTCCCGCTCAACATAAACTCGCCGTCGTCACTGTACGTTTCGCCAGTTCCCTCAACAAACCAACCATCTGGCCGGCCATCAGCGTCATCATCCCGTTCAAAAGAAGGGTTCAACATCATGTTGAGTGTTGTACCACCGTCCCGAGAAACAAGTTCACGACATCCCGCATCATCTGCCGTACAGGTTTCCACATGTGCTGTGAAATACATTCGATTTCTGTACATGTCCTCCTCGGCTTCTGCTGCCGTGAGATCTGCAGCAATCGTGTAGTCTGGCCAATTGAACGTTTCACCATCTGCGGATTCCTTTTGCGTGTTGTACCACAAACATCCTGCGGAATCCGCGGTGCAAACACTCGCATCCGTCGTATTCGACAAGAAATTTGCTTCGTTCCCAAAAGGATCTTCATATGTCGTACACGAACCGTAATAGTCCGGGCACTCTTCACCACGGAAATTCCACACATTTTCTTCACGTACACAATATCCGTAGCCGCCGGTGCAATTCCCATCACCGTCTTCATCAATACAACTTGGCATGTCGACACACTCTGTTTTGCGCAAATCCGAAACACTGGATTCCAACACCTGTCCGTACGCCTGATTCTTACATTGCGTCTCCGGATACTTGAGTACCCAATTTGGATCGATCAAATGACACCACGGGTGATTATCGTCAAGTTCGTTTTGCACGTTACAATCATAAAATCCATCCACAACTTCACTCAGCGTCACTGGGCTCGCATCGCTATTCGCCGAAGATTCCGCGGCAAGTTCCCAGCCAGTAGAAATAATACGCGCCTTACGAAGCTTCACGAGGTTCCCGTGACAATACCCGTACGTGTAACAGTACATGTCCTGATCACGCGCAGTGTCTGATGACGGAATGAGCGGCCACGAACCGTTTAACAACCCATCTTCAAGCGCCTCACCAATCGTAATCGCGGTACCACCATCTGCTCGCGAAACTGCAGAAATGAACGAGGAATCTGCAACACAGTTATACAGTCCCTTTCCCTCATATGGACATGCGCCGAAGTCATCCAAAATACTATAGTTTTCTACGGAAAATATTGTTGCAGTCAGGAAGCTTCGGAATGTCTCACGAGCATCAACTGTCCCAGCAAGACTACTCACGTCAAATGGGTTGATATCTATTTGATCAAGACCGCCGAACAATCCATCATACAATTTTTCTGTAAATCTTGAGAGCAATGTATTTGTAAACACTGAACCGGCATGAATACCGATTTGACGCAGCACGTTACTGTCGCCAAGAGTTTGTATCGCAACCTGACGCCTCGTATAGTCCGTTGCTTCTACTGCTGTACGGAAGTTATCCTGCAATACCTCTGCCGGTGTTTCTACGCGACCAGTAATGAAATTCGTTTTGTCTTCAAAAAATCCACCGAACAGTTTTCGTTGTGCCGCAAGAAAAGCATCCTGCTGCGCTTTATTCAATACATCAGTGTACAGCAAAATTCCAACGGAAAAATCATTCTCCTTTGGGTTATATGCGTCAGCCAAAGATGTAAGAATTAACGAGTTCTCTGCGTTCGGCGTTAAATTTGCTGCACGAATTTCTGCACGGAATCCCTTCCAATTCTCTTGAATCTCACTAAAATTACACGCTGGCTCCGGGCGTTCAAATGCACTTTTCACTCCAAATTTAAACGCAAGCGTTATTTCCGGAAGCACCGGTTCACACAAACTAAAATTTCCGAGAATTCCTGATTCGTCAATCTGTCCAAGCGCATCTGCAGCAACAGACGCACCATAATCTGCAAAATATTCACCGATAGTTCTATTTTCAAACAATGGATCATCGGCATCGCCCCCATCCGCAATAAACACTGCGGCATCGTACGCCAAACGATCCGCTGCATACGTCACAGTATTAATAAGCGCAGTAGTAATCGATGCAAGTAATGCATTTTCACCAATCACTTGCAACGCGTTCAAAAGCCATTCTGTTTTTCGTGGCTCGTCAAACGTCGTTATCACCGGCTGCACGGGAACAAATGCTGCAGCTGATCCTGGAATCAACAGCGCGCCAATCGCACTTGATACAACGACAAGTGCGAGCATTCCTGAAGGAATAAATTTTCGAGAAATCTCCTTCATACGTTATAACGTCGCTTCTTCGGCACCCCCTGCTTCACCTGCCGCTGTCGCGGCTTCAATTTCTGCAGACTGCAATGCTTGACTCAACGCGGCGCGTAGCTCTTCATCCGTCAGCGCATTAACCGCATCAGCATCGCCTCCGGAGTCGATGAGGAGCTTTCTCAGCTCATCCCCTGTCATCTGCCCAAGAAGCGCACCGATATCCTCAGCAGTGGGAGTAATAGTCTCCGGCGCACCTGCTGCAACTGAAGCGCCCACAGAATCTGCAGCGGCTTCAACGAACGTTCCCTTTACGGTTGTGGCGTTCACCGTGTCCTGCACCGCACCACATGGCATGCTCGGGGCACAATTTGGATCGTCACCATTCGCAATCTCTCTGTGGTCATCCACCCCGTCACTATCTGAATCCGCAATATACGGACTCGTTCTAAACACATAGAGTTCATCGTAATCATTCAACCCGTCGCCGTCGGTATCTTCTTTTTTTAGCGTTTCCATTTCCTGCTGACGTCGCTCATCGCCCGTCAAAAACTTTGGACCGGTGTACGAAATCACGAATGGCGACGCAACGTGCTTCCACAAATAGAACACACCAAACACGTGTGCGAGCGCACCGAATCGTTCCACCATGACAATCGCGGTTTTTTGGTCTCGGTTCATAATGGTTTT
>CAYHKX010000007.1:0-9695 GCA_964357305.1 uncultured Gammaproteobacteria bacterium
TCTTCCATGACGTTGATGTCGTAGTCGTGGCGCATGAGCGCTTCGATGTACATTCTGCCCTTCGACTTTTTGGAGAACAGCGAGTCGATGATCTCCTGGATGCGGCGCTCGGTGTCTGCGCTGAGGACAGGAACCATTTCCCGACGGACTCGGTCAGCCATCTCCTCGAGTGCCGCCTCGATTGTAGATTCTTTCGTACCCAGTCGGCCGCTGTCGAAGAGCTTTCCCCATCCGTAGAAACGATCATTCGAGATGGTCCAGTGACGTTCCGTGGGCCGAGGCGAGCGGCGAAAGAGTCGGGTGTAGGGCGTGCTTTTTCCAATTATCGCTTCGAACACTGGCCCCAGTGCCCTCACTTCATTGTCTACGAGACCGAGCGTTGACGGATACAGCGCAGATATGATTCTGGAGGACACACTGGAAAACCGTACGTCGTTCGAGAACATAGCCGCGACGCGATTCCCGAACGTGGGGTCTGGACGATTGTCCTGGAAGTTTACCTTGAGCCGTGCGAGCACTTCGTCGGCTGCGATCCCCTCCGACTGTCCGGACCCGATCTCGAGGATGGTCAGAATCTCCTCGTCGGTGATGGGGAGTGTGAAGAGCCCCATGATCAGTCCGTGAGTGTAGCCGAAGGCGTAGCATTCTGGGTGTTCGAGCTCGATCCGGTTCATGCCATGCTCCTTGGTGTTTTGTTGCTCATGATGTATGAGCAACATGGAATAATTACATACTGTTAGATAATTGTCAATATCGATCCACAGAAAATACTAATTAATACTGCTAGTATTGACAGAAAATACATTGAGTATAATAATGTGGATATATTTCCACACAATATGCTGACTGAAATCGCTAAAAACTTAGAAAAACTGGGCTTTTCTTCTAAGCAAGGCGTTGTCTATGTTGCGCTGTTAGCGCTAGGGAGGGGGACGGCGGCAGAAATCGGTGCAAAAACAGGGATTAATCGAACGACGGTGTATGACATCGCGGTTGAGCTTGAGCGCTTGGGGCTTATTACAACGGTTGCCCATACAAAGAAGAAGACATATCGTGCGGAACTTCCGGAAAAGCTTCCGATTATTTTGGAAAAACAAGCGGAGCGCCTTCATGACATGGCGCGCCAATCTGAGAGCGTTGTGAGTATGCTGCAGACGGTGGTTGCAAAAACGCCAACACGCCCGAAAATTAAAATCTACGAAGGTGAACAAGGGATTAAATCGCTTTACGACGCATCCCTGCTTTGTAAGACTTCAATTCGTTCGTTTTTAAATGCAGAAAAGCTTGAGGAATTTGATCCAGAATATATTCATGGATATTTTGAACGACGTGCAAAGAAGAATATTTCGATTCAGGGAATTTTGAGTGATAGCCCTGAATCCCGTTCGTATCAATCGCGGTCGAAGGAATTATTGCGAGATATTCGTCTCGTACCAGTGGAAAAAATGAATATTGTTCCAGAGGTATACATTTACGATGATGTTGTTGCAGTTTTCTCGATTAAAGAACGTTTAGGCGTTTCTATTGAGTCGAAAGATATTGCTGAGGCATTCCGAAAATTATATGACCTTGCTTGGGAGCGCGCGGGGGAATATACAAATGAATAAGCACAAATCCCCCTTCACCTCATCGGCGTTGGGGGATTTGTTGGTCCCGGGCCGTTGATCGAACGGTGGTGGACTCAGCGAGAATCGAACTCGCAATTCTTGGTGTCGCCCGAGTGTGGTTACCCTTACCACCATGAGCCCGATCGGCCCGGGGTAAAACAAAAACCGCTCCCGAAATGCAAAACATGTTTTCACATGTCTGCTTGGGGAGCAGCTTTCGCGACACCAAGAGAGGATTTTCATCCCACACTCGAGTATTTATATAGTACACGAACAGAACACGAACGTTAAAATAGTTTTCCACAGAAATACGTGTCCGATGAATGAGCTGGGTGTGAATGCACAAATCTTTTCCACTGCTCCTTCCTTTCGTTTCGATGTACAATGGTTTCATTGCACCGGCACGGTGTTTTGCTATGGCGAAAAAGCTGAAAAAGCCCGCGGTAGAGATCGACGAACCACTGCTTGGCGACGATGTTCGACAAAGTGTCATGGCAATTGTGCTTGCGGCGATTGGGGCCGTGATTGCGTTGGCTTTTTTTGGTCTCGCGGGCGGCTTTGGTATGTGGTTGGACAGTGTGCTTGCGTCCGGTCTTGGTATTGCGCGTATTGTTGTTCCCGTCATTCTCTTCCTCGTCGCTATCGATGTGGTTTTTCGCGACAAACAACTCATCACGTTCCGCGGGGCAGCATCGTTTGCGATATTTCTCATTGCGCTCAACGGCATGTTGAACATGCTCTTCGCTGGCGGCGCAACGAATGGTGACGCGCTCAAGAGCGCTGGCGGAATTTTCGGTCTCCTCATTTCCAAATATCTCGTTGGTGCGCTTGGAAGTTTTGCCGCGTATATTGTAGCGTTCGCACTACTTCTTGCATCGTGCGTGTTACTGTTTAACATTTCAATTAAATCGCTTATTGCTTTTCCATTCTCGATTTTTGGCGGATTTTCGAAGAGAGACGGAGAGGAGAGCGATGAGGAAGCAGAGGTGTCATTTGACGAGCGTCGAAAGATGGAAGATGTGGGCGGGTCTGACGACGTTGAGGCTGACGATGCTGCAGAGGAAGAGGGTGATGATGAGGAACCACAAGAGAAAAAGCGCCCGATGGTATATAACGGTACTACGGAGCATGTCATGACGACGCGTGAACGCCGAACGATCGAAATCCCGCTTGATCTTCTTGAAGTGAAGAGTTCAGAGGCGAAGTCGGGTGATCTTGATCGTGGTACGGAGCTTATTATTAAGACGTTGCACCAATTTGGTATCGATGTAGAGGTTGAAGAGGTTCGTGTTGGTCCAACGGTGACGCAGTATGCGTTGAAACCACCGGCAGGTATTAAGCTTGCGCGTATTGTAGCGCTTCAGAACGATCTTGCTTTGGCGCTTGCGGCACATCCGATTCGTATTGAAGCGCCGATTCCTGGAAAGTCATTGGTGGGGATCGAAGTGCCGAATCAGACCATTGGCCGCGTATCGCTTCGCGAATTACTTGAATCGAAAGAGTTTAAGCATCGGAAGTCGAGTTTTAGTGTTCCTCTCGGGAAAGACATTACTGGCGCAACACAGATGATGATGGTGGAGCGTGCACCGCATATGCTTGTGGCTGGAGCGACAGGTTCCGGAAAGTCCGTGTGTTTGAATGACATTATCATTTCATTGTTGTATCAGAACGGGCCAGATGATTTGAAGTTCATCATGGTGGATCCAAAGCGCGTGGAGCTTTCCGTGTACGCTGGTATTCCGCATTTGCTTATTCCGCCAATTGTGAAGGCTGATGAAGCAATCAATGCGCTGAAATGGGCGGTACGAGAAATGGAGCGTCGTTTGGACCATCTTTCAAAATTTGGTGCGAAGGATATTGACTCGTACAATGCTAAGAGCAAGGAGCGCATGCCGCGTATTGTTATTGTGATCGACGAATTAGCGGATTTGATGAGTCAGAATAAGCGTGATGTTGAGGCGGTGATTGTGCGCATTGCGCAAATGGCGCGCGCGGCGGGTATCCACTTGATTCTCGCAACGCAACGCCCATCCGTCGACGTGATTACGGGAACAATTAAGGCAAATATTCCAACGCGTTTGGCATTTGCCGTCGCGTCCCAAGTTGATTCGAAAACTATTCTCGACGTTGCGGGTGCAGATAAGCTGCTTGGTCGTGGTGATATGTTGATCTCGACGCCTGAACTCTCCAAACCAAAGCGCGCACAGGGTGCGTATGTTGCGGAGTCGGAAATTGAGCGTGTGGTTGCGTTCTTGAAGGAGGAAAGCGAGCCGGATTACAACTATCAGATTACCGAATCCGGTACGGGCGCAGGAGGAGTGTCGTTGGATCCTGCGGATACGGACACATTGCTCGATGATGCAATTGAGATTGCAATTAATGCCGGAAAAGTTTCTACGTCGTTTTTGCAACGTCGTATGAAGATTGGCTATTCGCGTGCGGCGCGCATCGTCGACCTCATGGAAAAGCTTGGTATTGTTGGTCCGGCCGACGGTGCAAAGCCGCGTGAAGTCCTTGTGAGTGAGTGGCCTCCGGGGGGAACTGAGCCTGATGAAGATAGTATGGATGATGATGAAGAGATATCGGACAGTGATGGTGTTCATGATACTGAAACGGTAGTATCGAGTTTGGATGAAGATGGTGATGCAAAAAAAATCAATGAAGAGCGATCAGTTCACGATAAGTTTTAGTCACCACTACGTCCAACGACCTACGTACTCTCTATGGTCTTCGTCATGCGCCAGCTGGATCGTCAACCACAAACGCTCGGAGAAAAGCTCCGTGCACTTCGCCGTGGTCAGGCGGTGAGCCTGGATATGATGGAGCAACAGTCACATGTGCAAAAGCGGTACCTTGAGGCGTTAGAACGCGGGAGATATGATGCATTGCCCGAGCCGCTGTATACACGAAACTTTATTAAGGCGTACACGCGATTGCTCGGTGCTGATGAGACGTATTTTCTGGAGCTGTATGCAGAAGAGAGCGGACAAATGGATCTACTTGCACCACACCGGCTGCCGCGCCAGCGCGTGCAACAGTCATGGCTCTTTGCGCCAGCGAAGTTTTTAAAGGTGGTTGCATTTGGTGGGCTTGCAACGATGTTTTTTGGCTATTTCGTTTGGCAAATTCATGGCATGTTGCGGCCACCGGCAATTGTGATCGAATCGCCAATTGACGGCACACGTGCAGAATCTGCACTCGTTGAGGTTCGTGGACACGTTGAGAATGATGACGTCATGCTATCGATCAATGGACATTCTGTTGTGGTGAATGAAGATAATACGTTTTCAACGACCGTCGATCTTTCGCGTGGTTTGAATGTGATTACGGTGGAAGGCATGCGACGCTACTCGCAAACAGCAACGGAATATACGCGTGTCGTGTTCGACGGACATGTGCTTGGGGAGGAGCGGGGGATATCTCTCGTGAGTTCCTACTCAGAATAGTGTAAGATGTTCGGTGTATGTTCGTATTATAGGAAACGATCCCACGTTTCTCTCCCCAGTATGTACGAACAATGCTGAATCATCTTATTTTTTCTGTATGGCAAAGGAAAACGCAAGGCTCAACGCTGCAAACGCAGCGATTGGTCAGATTAAACAGCGGTTTGGTGACGGTTCGATTATGCGTCTCGGCGATCAGAAGGCAACGAATATCGACGCGATTCCGACGGGGTGCCTTTCCCTAGATCTGGCCCTTGGCGCGCTCGGTGTGCCGCGCGGCCGGATTGTTGAAATTTACGGACCAGAATCCTCCGGAAAAACCACACTCGCTCAGCACATCATTGCGGAGTGCCAGAAGCAGGGCGGCATTGCGGCTTTTGTGGACGCTGAACACGCCATGGATCCGGATTATGCGCGAAAAGTTGGTGTGAATATTGATGAGTTGTTTATTTCACAGCCAGATACGGGCGAGCAGGCACTTGAAATTGTTGAGACGCTCGTGCGATCAAACGCGATCGATGTTATTGTGGTCGATTCTGTTGCTGCACTCGTGCCAAAGGCTGAAATTGAGGGTGATATGGGTGATTCGCACATGGGCCTACAGGCGCGTCTTATGAGTCAGGCACTCCGAAAACTCACCGCGATCGTATCGAAATCTGGAACCATTGTGATTTTCATCAATCAGATTCGTATGAAGATCGGAGTGATGTTTGGAAATCCAGAAACGACGCCAGGCGGCAATGCACTGAAGTTTTATGCCTCCGTGCGTATGGAGATTCGTCGTGCGGCGCAGATTAAGCAAGGTGAAAAGATTATTGGAAATCGTGTGAAGGTGAAGGTTGTGAAAAACAAGGTCGCACCACCATTCCGTACCTGTGAATTCGACATTATGTATAATGAAGGCATCTCGATTGCTGGTGATATGCTTGATCTTGGCGTTGAAGTTGGTTCTGTTGAGAAACGCGGCAATAGCTATCTGTTTGGTGAGGAAAAGCTTGGGGTTGGTCGTGAGGTTGCAAAGCAGTATCTTCGTGAGCATCCAAAGACGTTGGCAGAGATGCGTAAGTCGACAACGGCTGCAGCACTGAAAGGCGAGGGATTTGCGTCGAGACCAACATCGAAGGATGATGACAAGGAAAAAGATGCAGTGGTTGCAGATGAGTAATGTGTGTTGTTTATGCATAGGCGGGGCTTCCATGCCTCGCCTTGCGAGCGGGCGAAAATTTCAGTATACTTAGCAAGTTCGCTTCCTGAAGTTGCGGGACGAGACCGGCATTTCCAAATTCATCGGCGCGAATCTGCACAAACGGTGCAGTGACGTTCTCCTTTCGCGCCATACGTGGGTTTGGTTCAAATATAGACCGCGTTCTTGTCCTGCATCTTTGCGAAGTGACCAAGGAAATATCCTTATATTTGTGTTGACGCGGAATCTCTAGCATGATATCCTCGCGCCACTTGGATCCTCCTTTGTGTCGTTTCCGGGCAGCTGCTGTGGGCAGCCGACCCCTAACTGCTACTGGACCGTCCAAATTCTTCATCGTAGTCCTTCCTCATTTGGCCCATTTTCGACTCAGGCCATCGGAAACTCGCTCGACGTACTATTAAGTACGCCTCGCGAGCTTTCCTCGTCCTTCATCGAAACTGGTCTCAAATGAGAAAGTCCTATTCGTAGTGCATGCCATCCTTCGGCCTCCGCACCGTTACGAACTCGAAGAACTCATAAATGCGTTGTCTCTAAGCCGGACAACGATTTTTTCGTTATGATGACTCGCAAGTATTTCACGCCATTGCGTGACGCGATGGATCTTCCCGACCTCATAGAGGTACAGAAGTCCGCGTACCAGTGGTTCTTGGATCATGGTATCCGAGAACTGTTTGACGAAGTGACCCCAATTAAGGATTCCATGGGTCGTGATTTGGAGCTCACTCTTGGTGAGTACTACCTTGACGAACCAAAGTTTGACGAAGTAACGTCCCGCGCAAAAAATGTTACGTATGAAGCGCCGCTTCGTGTAAAAACGCGTTTGAAGAACCTTCGCACGGATGCGGTAAAGGAACAGGAAATTTATTTGGGTGATCTTCCGGTGGTTACGCCACGAGGAACATTTATTATCAACGGTGTCGAGCGCGTCGTCGTGTCTCAGCTGGTGCGTTCTGCTGGCGCGTTCTTTACTGCGGAAGTGATTCGCGCACGTCGTCATTATGGCGCAAAGATTATTCCAAATCGCGGTGCATGGCTCGAGTTCGAAACGGATCCAAAGAACGTCATTTGGGTAAAGATTGATCGCAAGCGCAAGGTGGCGGTTACGTCGCTCTTGCGTGCCTTCGGTATTGCATCGAACGAAGAAATTTTGAGGATCTTTACGGACATCGATATTCACCCAAGCATCAAGTATATCGAAAACACGCTCGCGAAGGACGCGGCATCGAACGAAGAGGAAGGCTTGAAGGAAGTGTATAAGCGTATTCGTCCGGGGGATTTAGCAACGGCCGATAATGCGCGCAGCCTTATTCACGCGATGTTCTTCAATTACGATCGGTACGACCTCGGTGCGGTTGGTCGTTACAAATTCAACCTCCGTTTTTCATTGCCGCATGAAGAGGAAGAAGTTGCAAAGGAAGAGAACCGCATATTGACGAAGGAAGATCTTATTGCAATTATTCGCGAGATCATTCGTTTGAACATTAGCCAGGAAGAGGCAGATGACGTGGATCATCTCGGCAATCGCCGCGTGCGTGCCGTGGGTGAATTACTTCAGTCGCGTTTTCGTGTGGGTATGGCACGTATGGAACGTATTGTGCGCGACCGTATGTCCACGAGCGAAATTGACTCGCTCACGCCAGGAAAACTCATTAACGCACGTCCAGTCATTGGTGCGGTGCGCGAGTTCTTCATGTCGTCACAGCTTTCACAGTTCATGGATCAGACGAACCCATTGGCCGAGCTTGAGCACAAGCGCCGTCTCTCCGCGATGGGACCTGGTGGTCTCACTCGCGAGCGTGCTGGCTTCGAAGTGCGCGACGTTCACCCAACGCACTACGGACGTATTTGTCCGATTGCCACCCCAGAAGGACCGAACATTGGTCTTGTTGGTCACTTGGCGAGCTATGCTCGTGTCAACGCATACGGATTTATTGAAACGCCGTACCGTAAAGTCGTGCAGGAGAAGGGCCGTTCCCGCGTAACGAATGATATTATCTACATCAACGCATTTACGGAAGAGAAAGGAACGACGTGTCCAGCGACGGTGCCGCTTGATGAGAAGGGATTCATCATTGCGGAGTATGTTGAAGCACGTCAGTTTGGTTCGCCACGCTTGGTGCCCGCAACGGAAATTACGTTCATGGACGTTTCTTCCACGCAGATTGTGTCCGTTGGTACGGCACTCGTGCCATTTCTTGAGCACGACGACGCAACGCGCGCCCTCATGGGAACGAACATGATGCGTCAGGCTGTTCCACCAATCGTTCCGGAGTCGCCAATTATCGGAACTGGTATGGAGCGCCGTGCTGCGCTGGATTCGGGCCATGTACTTGCTGCAGAAGAAGACGGTGAAGTAATTTCTGCCGATGGCGCGAAGATCACCATGAAGTACAAGAAGGCCGGCGACAAGACGTATGTGTTGAACAAGTACGTGCGTTCGAATAACTCCACTGCGATCACGCAGCGTCCAGTCGTGTTGCCAGGTTTCAAGGTGAAGAAGGGTGATGTGCTCGCCGATGGGCCTTCCGTTCAAGACGGTGAGCTCGCGCTTGGTCAGAACATGCGTGTCGCCTTCATGAGCTGGGATGGATATAACTACGAAGACGCGGTCATCATTTCTGAGCGTGTGGTGCAGGACGATCGTTTCACCACAATTCACTTGGAGCACCTTACGCTCGACGTGCGTGACACAAAACTTGGACCAGAACTCGTTACGAGCGATATTCCAAACGTGTCAGAAGAAAAGCTGAAGAATTTGGATGCTGAGGGCATTATCCGTATTGGTGCCGAGGTAAAATCTGGCGACATTCTCGTTGGAAAAATCACGCCAAAGGGCGAAACGGAACTTTCGGCAGAAGAGAAGCTCTTGCGTGCCATTTTTGGCGACAAAGCCCGTGATGTGCGCGACTCGTCGTTGTATTTGGAGCACGGTCGAAAAGGAAAGGTTGTGGACATCACGATCTTCAGCCGCGAGGCTGGCGACAACTTGCCGCCAGGCGTTATTACCTCAATCCAGGTGACGATTGCGGATCTGCGAAAGTTGCAGGTGGGCGATAAGGTCGCTGGCCGTCACGGAAACAAGGGTGTTATTTCCAAGGTCGTTGCCATCGCAGACATGCCATTCACTGATGATGGAAAACCAGTGGATATTCTTCTTACCCCACTTGGTGTGGTCTCCCGTATGAACCTCGGGCAGATTTTGGAAGTCCACCTTGGCCTTGCAGCAAATATGCTCGGCTACAAGGTTGCGGTTCCGGTGCTTGCTGGCGTTGCAGACCAGGACATTAAAGACGAGCTGAAAAAGGCGGGATATCCAGAAGATGGTCAGTTGCCGCTTTTTGATGGTCGTACGGGTGAAGCATTCCATAGCAAGGTGACGGTGGGCTTCATGTACATGATCAAGCTGAACCACATGGTGGAAGACAAAATGCACCAGCGTTC
>CAYHKX010000008.1:0-3139 GCA_964357305.1 uncultured Gammaproteobacteria bacterium
TGTTCTGGCGCGAGATTTGCGACGTCTTGCAGAATACCGTCCACACGGAAACGTTCGGCGATACTTTTTTCCTCAGGTTCGATGTGGATGTCTGAGGAGCCGAGCTTGAGGGAAGCGGCAATGACGACGGCAATGACGTCTGTGACGTTCGCGTATTCAAGTACATGGGCAATCGAAGAAAAATCCGTCATTTGCGCTTGGTATTTTTCAATCTCTTCCTCCGTAATCTGCACGCCCTTGATGATTGGTTTGATCTTTGGGAGTGCTTCGTATAATTTGAGCCCCTGTGCAAGGCTTTCTGGACTCATGAGGTAGATGGTGCCGTGTGTTTTATGTCGCTCTTCGAGTTCAAAGACGAGTTCTGTGATCCGTGGATCTTCCGGTTGGGTTGTTCCAATGCGTATTTCTGGTCCAGTGAATAAAAAACATATCGCTTTAAGCTGTTTTGATTGTTCCTCAGTCATGAGTGTGAGTGCGTCTGGGCTAATCGGGAACCCTTTGAGGTTGATGTATTCGAATCCACGAGATTTTGCTGCGCGTTCCGTCCTCGTCTCGCGTTCACGGAGCCCGATTGTTTGCATTTTTTCAGAAAGTTGCTTGCTCGTGTCTTCGTCTGTGAGTACGATGCTGGATGTTGGTGATGATGGGGAAAGAATGGGTTTGGTGGCAATGGGTTTTGATGCGGTGGGTGCAATGGCGGGTGTTTGTATTGACTCGGAGGCTGATGTTGGCGCAGCCGCGGGTGCTGCCGGCGTGCTGCTGGCAGTTTTTTGTTTGAGCAAGTCGGCGATGGATGGAAGATTTCCGGCCATGATCATCGTGCAAATCGTCTACGAATGTGATGGTGGAAGCGCGAGCCAAATGGTAGGCGATCCAGTTGTTCTGCAAGGAGAGTCCAAATGCTGTACGTAAACGTCGTCATGAATCCAGTAAAAAGTATGGTGAACATCACTGCGGCAAGCGTGCCAAAGAGCGAGACAAAAATCATTGGGAACAATGCGTTGCTTGCCAGTGCTTCCGCAAAAAGAATTCCCACCGGAATACCCAAGAGCGCAAGACCGAAGATATAGACCACGGTCAGTACGAGGTTTGTTCCAAACACGAGTAGTGCCGTTTCGCATGCCACGAGTGGGTGGCGGAGAAATCGGTCTAGCGCTTCAAGGACGCCGCTGATGATGGTGACGCGTTCTTGCCCAACCGCAATGAGCGTGAGCATGGTGATGATGTTCAGGACGAAGGCAATAAAGAGTGTTCCAGCAGCAATGAGCACCGCGACGGCTCCAGCGGAAGGAATCGTGATCGGAAGATTCCGCATGAGGGTTCCGCCACCACCAAGTACCAAGAAAATCAGCACGTGAAAGAAGAGATCGACACCGAGAATGCGAAGGAAATGATGGTGGTGTAAGGCTCGAAGCAGATCGCGGCCTGTGATACGTGTTTTTTTGTGGACTGCGCGGTGTAGGGCGACGAGGAGGAGTTGCTGACACAGTACGATGAGGAACCCGCCGGCGCAGAGAATAATGAGTGCGCCAAGAATGGTGTAGAGCACTGTGTTGCCGCCAGAGGTGATGACAAGCTGGAAATACCGTTGCACAAATGCACCGGCATTTCCGCCAATCATACTGAGGAGGCCATCTCCTGGTGCAAGCGCGATGCGGGCTTGCTGTATGAGGTCGTTCACAATAACGCCGCTCCCCGCAAGGCCAGCAAATAGTGCAAACGGCCACAATTCCTTGTGGGTCCATGCTGTTTGCAGTGCACGCCAAAGCATTGGGCGATAGATTGGTCCGTTTGATTTCCGTTTCATACTCCTCCGAGAATGCACAGAGTATACCACCGAAACACAACGCCGCGACGGAATGTCGCGGCGTTTGTGCTACACGTTTGCTGGGAGCGGTACGAGTGTCGTCGCCTTCACTGCCGGACCGATGAGCGCAATGAATTCTTCTTTCTCAATTGTTTCCTTTTCGAGCAAATGTTTTACAACTGCGTCCATTTTTGGGCGCTGCTCCCGAATAATACGGCGAGCGGTTTCCTTCGCGTCGTTCAGGAGCTTGTTCATCTCCTCGTCAATGCGTTCCGCAATTTTCTCAGAATAGTCACGGCTTTCGTGAATCTGTTTTCCGAGGAACACCATTTCGTCGCCAACGCCGTAGGTGCGTGGCCCGAGCACATCGCTCATACCGTATTGCGTCACGAGCTCCTTTGCAAGCTGTGTTGCGCGTTGGAGATCGTTACTTGCCCCGGTGGTGAGATCGCCGAAAATTTCGCTTTCAGCAACGTATCCGCCGAGCATCATGGCGAGCTCGTCAATAAATTCGCTACGTGAGTGCATCTTCTTGTCTTCATCTGGAATACTCATGGTGTATCCGGCTGCACGACCGCGAGAAATGATGGAGACTTTATGCACGTCGTCACAGTGGGGGAGCATGTGGCCGACGACCGCGTGGCCAGACTCATGGTATGCGGTAATTGCGCGTTCAGCGTCTGAGAGAATATGGCTCTTGCGTTCTGGGCCGATGAGTACTTTTTCAATGGAATCCAGGAGATCTTTCTGCATGATGACTTTTTGGTCGCGTCGTGCGGCAAAGATTGCCGCTTCATTAATGACGTTCATGAGGTCGGCACCTGCAAGGCCAGTGGTACGCTCCGCAACACGGTGGAGATCAACGTCTGCACCAAGGGGTTTGTTTTCTGCATGAATCTTGAGAATCGCCTCTCGATCCTTTAAGTCTGGGCGATCAAGAATAACGCGACGGTCAAAGCGGCCTGGGCGAAGAAGCGCGGAATCTAATACATCTGGACGGTTGGTTGCTGCAATAACGATGACGCCAAGGTTTGGATCGAACCCATCCATTTCGACAAGAATTTGGTTCAATGTTTGTTCACGTTCGTCGTGTCCACCGCCAAGGCCAGCACCGCGCTGGCGACCAACGGCATCAATTTCGTCGATGAAGATGATACATGGCGCCGCTTTCTTTGCTTTCGCGAACAGGTCGCGTACACGTGACGCACCAACACCCACGAACATTTCTACGAATTCTGATCCAGAGATATGGAAAAATGGCACATTGGCTTCGCCAGAAACGGCACGCGCAATGAGGGTTTTTCCGGTTCCTGGAGGGCCCATGAGGAGCAC
>CAYHKX010000008.1:3239-9600 GCA_964357305.1 uncultured Gammaproteobacteria bacterium
GTTTGGCCAGATTCTTTTGTACTCGTGTAGGTCTTTCCATCCGTTCCCGTTGCAGTAATGGTGTTTTCGAGGATGTCGACGGAAGTGATTTCGTTACTTTGGATTTTTTGGACAAGGTTCGAGAGTGCTAACGATTCGCTCACGTTAGGCTTCAGCGCCGTATTCGAGAAAATAATGCCAAGCGCCAACACGCCGAGCAGGAAAAGAATGACGCTTTTTGAGAGGGGTTTCATAAGGATTTTTTTGCGAATGGTACGGAAAAATTATGGCAGAAAAATGGGCATTGAGCAAGAATAGCCCCCGCGACTCAGATGAGTTGCAGGGGCGTTCTTTGTTCACTTTACTCCTTTTCCTCTTTCTTCTCTGCCTTTTCTGGCTTGGCGCTTTCTTCTTTGAGGGAGAGGCCAAGACGATGTTCGTTTGGTTCCACGGACACAATGCGGAACTTCATGACGTCTCCCGGCTTTGCGAGAGTGGTTGGATCTTCAACTGGCTTTTCTGAAAGTTCGGAGACGTGTGCGAGACCCTGAATGTCGGCATCGAGTTCAACGAAGAATCCAAACGGGTTTACTTTGATAATCTTGCCCTCCACCCAGCTGCCCACAGTATACCGCTTTGCGACAGACTTCCATGGATCTTCCGTGAGCTTCTTCATTGAGAGAAAGATTTTACTTCCTTCAATGCCGATGATTTCTGCACGAACGCTGTCGCTAATCTTGAGGACGTCGCGTGGGTGATCAATACGCTGCCATGCAATTTCTGAGATATGGACCAAGCCTTCGAGTGGCGTGGTGCTTCCGGTTGGGTAGAACTTCACGAAGGCACCGAAGTCTGCCACTGCAGACACATCGCCCGCGACCACGTCGCCAATACGGCATTGCGCAATGACATTCTTTTGTTCTTCTTCCCACACCGCTTTTTCTGAAACGATGAGCTTGCCGTCGTCTTCATGAACGTCGAGCACGCGTACGCGCATCGATTCGCCAATAAAACTGCGTAACTTCTCGAAAATTTTCTGTTTATCGCCACCGGCCACACGTGGGTAGTGTTCTGGAGCAAGCTGCGATACTGGCAAGAAGCCTTGTACGTGGTTCACACGCACAATGAGTCCGCCTTTGTTTGCATCGAGCACCTTTACTGAGATTGGTTCGCCGCTCGTGGAGAGTTCATTCAAGTCCTTCCATGCGCGTTGCTGACCAGCGTAACGGAATGAAAGTTCAACTTCGCCGTTCTCATTTTCTACGTCCACAACCGTTGCTTCAACTTCATCTCCGTCCTTGAGGTTCTTGTATGCTTCAGCTTCTGAGTACAGCTCGCGACCACGCACCACACCGGTGGTTAGACCCATGATGTCGATGCGGATTTCGCGACCCTTCGTGGAAAGCACGCGGCCCGTGATGGTGTCGCCAACCTTTGGAACTACAAAGAGCGCGTCGTCCTTCAAGAGTTCGTCGAGTGCGTGAACTGCTGTCTTGGTATCGTTCATAAAAAATTTCCGGACGAAGGTTCTCGCTAAAGGGCAAAAACGTCTTCCGGGGCTAAGAATTATGAAGTGCCAATAGGATATCGGGGAAGTGGTGTATAGTCAATGTATCATCCATAATCGAACGACCTATGATCATTCGCGAGCTCATGCGAGGGACCACGGCAACCGTTCGGCCAGAGACGTCATGGAAGGAAGCGGCACAGCTGTTTTTTGATCATCATGTGTCTGCGGCGCCCGTTGTGGACGATTCTGGGCATTTGGTGGGAATTTTGAGTGAGAAGGACCTCTTTCGAGGACTTTTCCCGAGTTTTAAAGATTGGGTGCAGACGCCGGAGTCTTATTTGAATTTTTCCGAAATGGAGCAGGGAGCGGCTGCTGCGGGGTCTAAAACTGTTCGAGAAGTAATGTCTTCGCGCGTACTGACTGCTGGCCCGGATACCCCAGTCCTCAAGATTGGTGCCCTCATGGTTTCCTCCGGCATTCACCATATTCCTGTGGTCGAAAAAGAGGTCCTTATTGGCATGGTTGGTCGCGGCGATATTTACCGGGCAATTTTGAAAGCGTATTTTGGCATGGAAAAGGTGTAGGAGTATATAATGTGCGATATACTTCCTTTATATGTCACACGCACAGGAGGATTTACTGAGGGAATTTCGACGAGCGATTGAGAAGCTGGTTCCGTTGACGCCGAAGGACGTTGTAGATGAAGCACGCCGAGTTGCGGATGAGCTTGAAGTGAATGCATCGTCGACGGCAGAGCAGATTCGTCAGGCATTGGTGTACATCGGGCGGAAGGAGTTTCCGTATCGGAAGGCGTACCAAGAATTGTGTGCTGGGGACGAAGAGGCGCGAATGCAGGAGATCGTGCTTGGGAAGATCGATGACGTGACGAAGTCAATGATGGAACCGGTGACGAAATATGGCGTGCATATTTTGGATTTTGTGAAGAGTTCGCAGTTCGATGCGCTTGCTCATCATGAAAAGGTCGCGATCGATAACGCGATTCGCGAGGCGCATGATATTGCAAATCGGCAGTGCGATGAGCGTGCTTCGAGCCGCGCAGATTCGTATCAGGAACTTGTGAAACATTGGACCGAAGAGGCTGAGAAGATTCAGAAGATGATTGTCGTGCTCAAAGATATGGCCGATCGGGATGCGCGGTACCGGGACGAAATTCTTGGTCGCGCGCGTCAGCTTGAAGACGGATTCTCGATGATTGAGGAAGATCCGTCGCAAGAGCTCGTGGAGAAAGAAATTGCGCATTGGGCAGGTGTGTTCGGTGGCTCGGAAGAGGAAGGGAGCGGAGTGGAGGAATAGCTCGCCGATTTTTCGACGGTGTGCTACTCTGTCCCCGAATTCGAAACGCCTTATGAATATTGCGTGGAACGGTCTTGGGAGTGTGGTGGTGACGGCAAAAATTGGCCAAGATGAGGTGTCCTTAGTGACGAACCCGTTTGCTCCTGTGGGGAGTTTAAAATTTCCAAAACTCATTCCCGCATCGCTCGTGGTGAAGAGTCACGAAGGGGAGGACACGGGTCATGATGATGCGGTGGCGCCGGAGCACGAAGGCGACAAGCCGCCGTTTGTGATTGATCACGCCGGCGAATACGAAGTGCGTGGCATGTTTGTGACTGGAATTTCCGCGCCGAAGAAAGACGGTACGCCGCACAGCATTTACCGGTTCGATGCAGAGAGCATGCACATTGGGTTTCTTG
Organism: uncultured Gammaproteobacteria bacterium; assembly: GCA_964357305.1. Lineage (GTDB taxonomy): Bacteria > Patescibacteriota > Patescibacteriia > UBA9934 > UBA9934 > CAIKHN01. The sequence continues at coordinate 6,441 of CAYHKX010000008.1, forward strand.
GCGCGATTGACCGGCCACTTTCAAGTAAAGAACAGGAAGCGCTCGGCGCCGTGGATATTTTACTCATCCCTGCAGGGGGAGGCGGAGTGTTGAGTCCATCGGCGGCTGCTCAGGCTGTGGCGCAAATTGAGCCGCGGATTGTTATCCCAATTTACGTTTCTGCAACAGAGGATGATGGCGTGGGTGAGGTTTCCGCTTTTGTGCGCGAAATGTCCGCACCACAAGAAACCGTGACGAAGTTCAAAATTACCCGTGCGGCACTTCCAGAGGACGAACTGCGTGTTGTCATTCTTTCTCGTGGATAATATGTCCGCGCAAAACGTCGTCATTCAAAAACGGCGGTTCTTTGCAGGGAAGATGCTTTGGTTGTTCGGTGGATGTGTAACGCTCGTCATCATCGGGACCGTCATCCAATTGCGCATGACGTGGTCCCGTGAACAGTTGCGAGGTATTGCGAGCGAGGCAGGTGATGTTGTTACTGCAGCAAGAGATGGCGCAGCGCTGGTTATGCCGGAAGAAAACCCTTTTGCGTCACTTCTTGAAGTCCTTACTCAGGAGAACGAATCCATTTCCCAATAATGTATGGCAAAAGCACCAACAACCCCAGAATCCGCAGAGCCGGTGGCAGACCTCATGCCGATTGGGAATATCATTCATCAAAGTATCACGGACGAAATGCGTCGTGCGTACTTGGACTACGCCATGAGCGTTATTGTGTCCCGTGCGTTGCCAGATGTGCGTGACGGTATGAAGCCGGTGCATCGGCGTATTTTGTACGCCATGTGGAACGTGGGCCTTCGTGCGAATGCAAAGTTCCGTAAGTCTGCAACGATTGTTGGTGAAGTACTTGGTAAATATCACCCACACGGCGATATTTCCGTGTACGACTCCATGGTACGTATGGCACAGGACTTTTCATTCCGTTACCCACTCGTCACGGGCCAGGGAAACTTTGGCTCGATGGATGGCGACGGTGCGGCTGCCTATCGTTATACCGAAGCAAAGCTTTCGCCGATTGCGGAAGAAATGTTGATCGATATCGAGAAAAACACCGTCGATTTTCGTCCGAACTATGATGGAAGCCATGAGGAGCCTGCGGTGCTTCCAGCAAAACTTCCAAATTTGCTTTTAAACGGTATCGTCGGTATCGCCGTGGGCATGGCGACAAATATTCCACCGCACAACGTAAAAGAGCTTTCTGAAGCGATTTTGAAGCTTATCGATAATCCAGATACGTCGATTGACGATATTATTGATTCAATGCCAGGTCCAGACTTTCCAACTGGTGGAATTATTTACGGTGCGAACGATTTGCGTGCGGCATACTCAACGGGAAAGGGCGGGATTGTGGTGCGCGCAAAGACGGAAATCGTTGAGGGCAAGAAGGATGCTTCTTCCATTATTATTACGGAAATTCCGTACTTGGTGAATAAAAGTGCCATGATTGAGAAGATGGCAGATTTGGTGCGCGAGAAAAAATTGGAGGGTATTAGGGATTTGCGTGACGAGTCGAACAAAGATGGTGTTCGTGTGGTTATTGAACTCAAAAAAGACGCGTATCCACGAAAGGTGTTGAACCGATTGTTCCAGCTCACGCAATTGCAAACCATGTTTCATTTCAACATGATCGCGCTTGTGGATGGCATTCAGCCACGTGTGCTGAACGTCAAGCAAATTTTGGAGGAGCACATTAAACACCGTAAAGAGGTGGTGCGCCGTCGTACGGAATACGACTTAGCGAAAATTGACGAGCGGTTGCATATTTTGGACGGGTTGCGTATTGCGCTTGCAAATATTGACGAGGTGATTGCAACAATCAAGAAGTCTAAGGATAAAGATGAGGCACGTGAGAATTTGATGAAGCGGTTCAAAATGAGTGAGCGCCAAGCGGTGGCTATTTTGGAAATGCGCTTGCAGTCCCTCGCAAACTTGGAACGCATGCGCATTGAGCAGGAATACGAGGAGAAGATGAAGATCAAGGCAGAACTTGAAGCGATTTTGAAGAGCGAAAAGAAATTGCTTGCCGTATTGCGTGCAGAACTCGTGGCGCTTGCAGAGAAGTTTGGCGACGAGCGTCGCACGAAGATTGTGAAGGCTGGCGTGAAGGAATTCTCCATGGAGGATATTATTGCGGACGTTCCGGCCGTTGTGATGATGACGAAGGATGGGTACATTAAGCGTTTACCGCCAGACACGTTTGCGCAACAGGGACGCGGTGGAAAGGGCGTGATTGGTCTTACCACGAAGGAAGAAGATGCGGTTGAAGCGATTTATTCAGCAACCACGCACGACGACATGATGTTCTTCACGTCGCGCGGACGCGTATTCCGTTTAAAGGCATACGACATTCCAGAGGCATCGCGCACGGCTAAGGGTCAGGCAATTGTGAATTTCCTCGAGCTGGGGCCAGGAGAGCGCGTGACTTCTGTCCTTGTTGGGAACCTGAAAAAGCAGCTTGGTGCAAAGTACATCATGATGGTGACGAACCGTGGAACAATTAAGAAAACGAAGCTTGAAGATTTCGAAAACGTTCGAAAGTCCGGTCTCATTGCGATTAAATTGAATGATGGCGATAATTTGCAGTGGGTGCGGACGTCTACCGGAAAGGATCACGTCATGCTCGCGTCGGCGAACGGCATGTCCATTCGTTTTAGTGAAGAAGACGTGCGCCCCATGGGCCGTGTTGCGGCTGGTGTGCGCGGTATGAAGCTGAAGAGTGGTGACGAAGTGGTTGGTATGGAGGTTATTACGCCAGAGGCGCAAAAGGAAGGCCGACAGTTGCTGACCATTATGGGAAACGGGTACGGAAAGCGCACGGACATTGATGAGTACGGCGAACAGGGGCGTGGCGGATCTGGCATTAAAACAGCGCAGATTACGGCAAAGACCGGAAAGCTTGTGTGTGCGTATGTGACGGAAGACAAAGACTCCCGAGATCTGCTGATCATGTCGCAGGGCGGGCAAATTATTCGTACATCTGTCACATCCGTCTCCGTAATTGGTCGTGCAACGCAAGGGGTACGGGTGATGCGTTTCAAACAAGCGGGAGACATGGTGGCGACAGCAACGGTGGTTGCTGGTGAAATTGAAGAGAAGGAATAGAGAGAAGCGAGGGATCTTGTATGATAAAATACATACATGATGCGTACAGGAGTAGAGA
>CAYHKX010000009.1:0-9159 GCA_964357305.1 uncultured Gammaproteobacteria bacterium
AAACCAATGTATTCATATGGTGAAAGTGTAGTGGAAAAACCCTAATCACGCAAAAAAAGAACACCCACGAATACTCGTGGGTGTTCTGCGGCTTATTTCGCCTTATAGACTTCAATCGCGACGGTACGGAGACCGAACTGGCGGGCCTCTGGGCCTTCCTCCATCCAGATATCAATACGCGTATCGTAGCGAGGATTCATACGGTCTTCCACGATGAAGATCTGATCACCGAAGTATTCGGGAATTTTCACCAAGGTGCCGAACGGCAAGAAATTTGCCGCAAGCACACCCGGACGAGTCGTGGTACCGGATGCCGTAATAAACGGCGTATCGTCGGTCTGAGCAGGATCACTATTATAGGCAGTCGCCATCACCGTCATGGTGTATGTCGGATGAGCCAATCCCGACTCTGGAAGGGCACCAAACGGCTTGGTCGTGTTCTGCATTGCTTCAACCTCAAGGGCTGTAGCGCGAGAAACATCGAGCACACTCGCCGTTGCACGGGCCGCAGATGGGAGCACAAAGAACAACGAGAGCGCGAGGACGGCACCAAGGGTAGCAACCTCGAATGGGGAACGCTTCACGATGGACTGTATAGTGTTCTTCATAGGGCTCGGAAATAAAAACATCGGCTGCTGTCGCCGAAGTATTTCACGTGGGATATCATAGCATATTTTAAGCATTTTGTCACGTGATTTTGGTATTTTTTGGCCAATATTCGCACTATTTACCCACACAGATTTTGCGGGTTTTTCAACCCCATCGTATGATGCACAGGACTCACCTTTTTGCCCATTTCTATGCAGCGCTACGGTCATTATCGTGCTTCTCTTCACAAAAATCGTTGGATCGCCGCACTCCTGCACCGCATCAAGGCCCTCACGAGCGGATCGCTTATAAAAAACCTTCTCCTTGGCCTCGTCGCCCTTGGGCTACTCGGCGGCCTCGTCGTCTTTTTTGCGTATCTTTGGTTTGCAAGCACCCTCCCGAGTGCGGAGGACATTATGAATCGTGATGTTGCACAGTCCACAAAAATATACGACCGCACTGGCGAGCACTTACTGTACGAAATCGCTGAAGATGAAAAACGTACACTCGTACCGATCGAGCAGATGCCGGAGGATCTCATCAATGCCACCATTACCGCAGAAGATCGAAAATTCTACAGCCATAACGGTATTAATTATTTGAGCATCGTACGCTCGATGTACGAGAATATTAAGTGTGGATGTAAGGCACAAGGCGCATCGACATTGACACAACAAATGGTTCGCAACGTTATTTTAACGCTGGATAAAACGTATACGAGAAAATTCAAAGAAATCCTGTTGTCCTACGCGGTTGAAGGGAAATTTACGAAGGATGAAATTCTTGAACTGTACCTGAACCAAATTGGTTATGGTTCAGTGAACTACGGTGTGCAAGCCGCAAGTCAAGCATATTTTGACAAAGATGTTTCAGAACTCACGCTTGCAGAATCTGCAACCCTCGCTGCGATGCCAAAGCAGCCAACGCGGTACCTTCGCAACCCGGATCTCTTGAAGATTCGCCGCGATTGGATTCTTACAAACATGGAGGAGCTTGGTTACGCATCAAGCGAAGAGGTTGCGGCCGCGCTCGCGGAGGATACCCCTGCCATCGCCAAACTCAACAACATCACTGCACCACACTTTGTTTTGTGGGTGAAAGAACAGCTTGAAGAAGTGTACACGGAGCGCGAGGTGGAAACCGGCGGACTCAAGGTGATCACCACGCTTGATTATGAAAAACAGCTCGCCGCTGAAGCTGCAATTACTTCCGGTGTCGAAGCAAAAAGCGAACTCTACGGATTCAACAATGCCGCACTTCTTTCACTCGATCCAAAAACAGGGCAAATCCTTGCGATGGTAGGAAGCGCTGATTATCACAATCAAGACATCCAAGGGCAAGTAAACGTGACACAGCAAGCACTTCAGCCTGGGAGCAGCATGAAGCCGCTCATCTATGCTGCAGCGTGGGAAAAGGGCTACACGCCAAATTCAATTCTTTGGGACGTCAATACGCTGTTCTCCACAGAAACCGGACCATATGAGCCGCGAAACTATGATCTCGGCGAGCACGGATATGTCACAATGCGAAAAGCACTCCAGGGATCCTTAAACATTCCGGCCGTAAAAACCATGTATCTCGTCGGCGTCACGAATGCACTCAACTTTCTCGATCGCATGGGCTACACCACACTACGCGATCGTTCGCGCTTCGGGCTTTCGCTCGTACTTGGTGGTGGCGAAGTAACACTCATGGATCATTTGCGCGCATACGGCACATTCGCAAACAATGGCATTCAGCAAGAAACCTCTGGAATTTTAAAAGTTACCGATCCAAACGGTAAGGTTCTCCAGGAATGGAAAACTGAGGACCACGTTGGGACACAAGTTCTCAGTGCGAATCTCGCTGCAACCGTGAGCAACGTTCTTTCTGATAACAATGCCCGTGCATACGTGTTTGGCACTGGAAGCGCACTGCAACTAAATGATCGTCCGGTTGCAGCAAAGACCGGTACCACAAATGATTTCAATGACGCGTGGACCATAGGCTATACCCCATCACTTGCCACGGGTATTTGGGTGGGAAATACCGACGGAACCGCAATGAACAAAAACGCAGAAGCGGTGTTTATCGCGGCACCAATGTGGAAGGAATACATGCTCGCCGCGTTAAAAGACACCCCAATCGAATCGTTCCCAGCGCCAACGATCGATATCACCGGCAAAGCGATGCTCGACGGGAACATTCCGACGACGACATACACCATCGACACACTCAGCGGTAAACTTGCAACTGAATATACCCCAGAGCGGTTCCGGGAAATACGGTCTTGTGGGGAATATCACACTATTCTCACGTACGTGAACAAAAACGATCCACGCGGCGCTATTCCAACAAATCCAGCAGACGACGCATATTATCAACCGTGGGAGGATGCAGTACAAACATGGACTACGAATCATAACGCAAATCTAAAACCTGGCGAAATCATACTCACCACATGTGGAGATATCCCAACAGAATACGACGACATCCACACTGAAGGCGCTACACCAGAAATTCATATCAACACCCCAGACAACCGCGCATCCGTCGCCCGAACATTCACCGTTGAACTCAACAGTGAAGTGCGCGGAACATTCTCCCGCGTTGAATATGCAATCGACGGCGCGTATGCAACAACGCATTTTTCAATGGAAGGCGGAGAATTTACTCTTCCAACGTGGGTCACCGCTGGGGATCACCTACTCACCGCAACAATCTACGATGAACACGACAATAGTGCAGAGGATAGTATCACCATTCATGTCAACGAAGCCTCTGGCGAGGAAGCGGCGTTTCACATTACCAATCCATTTCAAAATCAGACCATCGAGAACGTCGACACTCCATACACTATAGTTATTGAAGTTCCAAACGCCGACGAAGTGACATACCTCGAGGTCACCGCACAAAATCTCTGGACCGGCACTGTGGCTGTCGTTGGAAGCACCACAAATCCGAGCGCAATCACGAGCATATCGTGGACACTCGGGAATGATGCACGCTATCAGCTCGTTGCTCGCGCATCAACGCCGTCCGGCGGGACACTCGAATCGATACCAGTCATCGTGACCGTCAACACACCACTTGCAACAAGTATTCCTACCAGTCTCTAAAAATACCAACGCCCCGTAACTCCTCTAGAGCTACGGGACGTTTTGAATCTACTGCCGGATTGGCATTACGATGTAAAGATATTTATCTTCTGGTCGATTCTCTGGCGTCACGACGCACGGATTCATCGCGTCAATGAGCCTTAAAACAACACGATCTGACGCCATCGCGTTCACTCCATCAAGGAGATACCGGAAGTTCAACACTGCAGCATTTGGTATACCAGTGATTTCTCCCTCGATTGAAACGGTATTCTCTCCACGCCCAACGTCTGCTGCAGAAAGAGTGACTGTCTTTTCTTCTGGATTCACCTCAAGCTTTACATCGAATAAACCCGCCTTGGAAAAAAGGCTTGTGCGCTTAATTGCCTGTGCGAACGCCACCTTACTCAGAAGAATTTCTGTCGACGAAGACCTTGGAATAATCTGTCGATAATCTGGGTACACACCCTCGACCGTACGTGAAAGAAGTTCGACGGTTCCATACCGAAATACAATCTGATTTTCGGTGAGCTCAATTTCCAACACCTCTGGCGCCTCTGCATTGTCGCGAAGCACGCTTAAGATGCGTCGAAGTTCCGCAAGCGCTCGAGAAGGTACAATCGTTTTTCGTTCTCCCTCCACCCGCTCGCGAAGCGGAATACTCTTTTCCGCAAGACGATAGCTGTCCGTCGCGGCGAGAATGAGCTGATCGTTCAGTCCATCGAAGTGCATAAACACGCCAGTCAGCGCCTGACGCGCCTCGTTCGTCGCGACAGCAAAAAGTACGTTCCCGAGCGCCGCATCAAACGTGGCCGCAGTGACGCTGAAACGAACACCACCGGTCACCGGTGGAATTATTGGATACTCGTTTGCAGGAAGTCCATTAATCTTCGTTTTCGTTTTCTCACAAACCACAGAAATTGCGTGATCAAGAAGATCGAGATCAACTCGCTCATTTGGAAGGAGGGCGACGTAATCGGAAAAAAGTTTTGCAGGAAGCGTGTACTCACCCGGTTGATCCACTTTTCCTCGAACGGAACAGGTGATGGTGAGCTCGAGGTTTGTTGCAGTGAGTTTGAGTCCACCAATATCCGCTCGCAGCAGAATGTTATTCAGAATAGGAAGGTTCATATTCTTTCCTCCTGTATGACCGGTAATGGAAAGTCCTTGATAAAGGTTTTCTCGCGTGCAAGAGAGTTTCACATTCAGTATTTAAATATCTTTACCAAACAAGAGGAACAGTAATGGGTGTGGATGTGGTGGATAACCTATTTTGTTCTTGGCGTCACGAGAGATTCGTTGATCCTTACCGTGGACTGACACTGTGGACGATGGTGGGGATGGTGTGGATCACTGCTCTGTCGGAGCGAATACTCTGATTTGTCCCCTGGTTATCCTACCGCGTTCCCCAGGGAATTCCACCCACTTTCCCACGGGCTTTTCCACATATCATCCACAATACACAGGACATTCAGGATGTATTCCCATGTTATCCCGCGTACAGTTTTTGTTTAATCAGTTCGAGGTCCTTCTGGAGTTTTTCATCCTCCTTTACCAGGTCCGCAATTTTCCCATACGCGTGCATTGCGGTGGTGTGGTCGCGACCGCCGAGCTCATTACCGATGGCAGGATATGAGGTTTTCATCTCCTCTCGCATGAGATACATGATGATTTGGCGTGGGAAGGCGAGTTTTTTCTCGCGAGACTTTCCAAGGATATCTTCGATAGTGATGTCGAAATACTCGGATACTACAAGAATAAGCTGTCGTGGTGTAACGGTTTTCCGAACATTTTCGGATTCGAAGCTTGCAATGATAGGTTTAATGCTTTCGAGCGTTGGTTCAATGTTGCGGAATTGGTGAATGGCGATGATTTTATTTAGCGCACCTTCGAGCTCGCGAATATTAGAATAGATATTGGATGCAACGTAATGCAAAATTTCTCGGTCGAGCTGGAAGGACTTTTCCATGCACTTTTTTTGCAAAATAGCGATACGGGTTTCAAGGTCCGGCATACCGACGTCCACGAGCATTCCCCATTCAAGGCGCGATTGCAGACGTTTTTCGAGACTGGTGATGGATTTTGGTGGACGATCAGACGAAATGACAATTTGGCGCTGTTCTTGGTGGAGCGCGTTGAAGGTGTGAAAAAATTCTTCCTGCGTTCCTTCTTTGCCAGTGATGAATTGAATATCGTCGATAAGGAGGAGATCGACATTTCGATAGCGATCCTTAAATTCCTTTCCCTTTCCGGAGCGAATTGCGTTAATGAAGTCGTTTGTAAAGCGCTCACATGTCACGTAAAGAATGCGCACATTCTGGTTTCGTCGTCGCATTTCGTTGGCAATAGCGTGGAGAAGGTGGGTTTTTCCTAATCCAACGCCACCGTAAATAAATAGTGGGTTATATGCGCCGCCTGGTTGGGCTGCGACGGCCTGTGCTGCCGCATGGGCGAGCTCGTTCTGCTTCCCGACGACGAATGTCTGAAAAGTGTATTGCGGGTTTACGGTGATAGTTCCGGTTCCTGATGCTGAGTCCAAAACTCCACCGGTTGGAATGAATCCGTAGTCTTCGCGGGCATCTTGAGTGTTTGGATGTTTTTCCTCGATAATGAGTGGTTGTGGAACATTTGTTTTTACTGCTACACGGTAGGTGAGGCTGCGAACAGGTTGGTCGGTGATATTTTGAAGGCTTTCAATAATATCGCGATGGTGCTTTTTACTGATCCATTGCTGAGTAATGGTATTTGGGATGCCAATAACAACTTCCCCGTTCTTATATTCGCAAATAAACGTGTGACGAAACCATGTGGTGAAGTGTGCCTTGCTGACAACAAGCTCTAATTCTCCAAGGACCGCCTCCCAAAGCTCGTGGGTATTCATAGGAACGGGGCAACCAACAGGTAGGGATAAATATTCCCAACCAGATCTGACGACTTCGGACAGCATAGCCAACTATCCACAGGTGTGAAAGCCATAGGATTTCTTGAAAAGTGGATGAAAGTGTGGATAACCAACAAGAATGTGGGGACAACTAGGGTGAGTTGTGCACATTTTCGAGAAAAAGAGCAAGCGTTCGGTTTTTGTTTTGGATGTGGACTGGCGAACCCGTGCATCCTCAAAAAGTCTCTGTACGTCGCTGATTTATTGACATGTTATACTTGAAAGCGTATCCTTTTCGCCACATATGCCAAAGCGAACGTACCAGCCGAAAAAGCGGCAGCGCGCAAAGGTGCACGGGTTCCGCAAGCGCATGAAATCCAAGGACGGCCGCATTGTTCTCAAGCGTCGCCGAGCAAAGGGTCGTAAGCGCCTCACCGTCACTGCACGCCCGCGTTAAGGCATTAAGGCAAAGGCCGGCGATTAAAGCCGGTTTTTGTTATGATAAGAATCTCTATGCTCCCCGCTCAATATCGACTCAGAAAATCTACGGATATTGCACGTGTGCTGAAATCAAAGCTTGGCGCGTTCGATTCGGCGTGTGGGGTGAAGATAGCGAAGAACGGATTATCGGTTTCGCGGTTCGCCGTCGTTGTCGGAACAAAGGTGAGCAAGCATGCGGTCGATCGGAATCGTGTTCGTCGTCAATATCAGGAGATTCTTCAGGTGGCGATGCAAGAATTGAAACCCGGATATGATGTACTTCTTCTCACCGCAAAGCCTGCGCTTGCACTCGAATATCAGGAAAAAGAAAAAAAACTTCGAAGTACACTGTATCGCGCAAAACTTTTATGATGCGCTTGCGAAATATTGCAACATGGCCAATTGTGCTCTACCAGAAAACACTTTCGTACGATCATGGGCCAATGAAGCGACTCTATCCCCTTGGATATTGTCCGTACTATCCCACATGTTCAGAATATGGACGGCGCGCGATTTTAAAACACGGTATTTTTCATGGCATTGCACTTGCGAGCTGGCGCATTCTTCGTTGCCATCCGTGGACAAAGGGAGGAATCGATCATCCATAACGAAATCCACAGCAATTGCTGTGGAAATGGTCAGCTCCTCCGCCGCTGGAGTGCCGGCAGAGGAGCCTCTTACTTGGAGTATAACGACGGTGAAAATCGACGCAAGGCGTGTGGTGGGGACAACTCAAGCTTCTTTGATTTCAATAAGCTTTTTTTGTGAAGTCATGCCGGATTTTATGAAAATTCTCGACGGCGAAACGTCGCAATATTCAGCGAGGAGTGTGATCAGTTCCTCATTCGCTTTTCCATCAACCGGTGCGGATGTTAGATACGCTGTTGTTCCAAGGGGTGTTTCCACGATGACTGATTTTTTTGTCCGCGTTTTGACCGAGACGAGAAATTTCATACGCGAATCTGATCAATTGAATCAACGGAAATCCATGCAACACCGGAGCCAAACCCATTTTTATCGATGGCAAACGGTGTAATGCATTCCGGATCTTGGAGCTCGATGAGAACGCAGTATTTCGGAAGCTTGTTCCAGGTTGAAACGTTTGAATTGACGATCGCGATGCGCACACCGAATTCGTCGACGATACGTTTCGCATCCTGTGGTGAAGCAATCTCGAATCGCCACACGCGAGAAACTGTCGCTTGAGCCGTAATCGGCTTCCCAGAGTCTTTAAAAAAGATTCGGTCACCGATTGAGATCGTGTTCCACGGAGCGCGTCGCGTTTGATACCAGCGGGACTCGATCGTTTTTTCGCCACACAATATTTTTGCGATCAGTTTCCAGGATGGGTTCATCATTGCGACGTGGTCCATATTATTCCTTCTCTTCGCGAAATTTCTTCAAGAGTGCGATATCTTCTTCACGGCTGCCGGGTTCATCCTCGTCATCAAATGGCGTTTCGAGAATGAGATCGATGTGTTGGAGTTTTGGGTGCGTAACAATGTATTTGAATGCGTCCGCGCCAATAAAGCCATGCCCGAGGTGCTGGTGGCGATCTTTGTGCGCATCAAATTCCACCTTACTGTCGTTGCAGTGGCTCGCAACGAGTTTATTCAGGCCAATAATTCGGTCGAAGTCTGAAAATGTTTGGTCAACGGCTTCTTTGGTTCTTAGGTCGTATCCTGAAGCAAATGCGTGTTGCGTATCAAAACATACGCCGATGTCTTTTCCGCGTTTTGCGCCGCCGATAAACGCTGCAATCTCCTCGAACTCATCACCAAGAACCGCTCCAGCTCCAGCTGAGATTTCGATGAGCAACTGACAGCTTCCTTCGTACCCATCCATAATCCGATCGAGACCGTTAATCACCGCCTCGACTCCGGCCTCTTGTCCGATGTCCTTCGCCGATCCTGGATGAAACATGATTGCCTTTGCTCCGAGCTGCGTGCCACGGTCGAGTTCTTCACGAAGAATTTTTACTGAACCGAAGCGGGTCGTGTTCTTTTCCGAAGCAAGATTAATAATGTACGGCGCGTGAATGTATACGTCCCTGATTTCACTCTCCTTCATTGACTCTCGAAATTTCACCGCGTCCTCTTCAGTTATCGGTTTTACTGCGAACATTTGCGGAGA
>CAYHKX010000010.1:0-9063 GCA_964357305.1 uncultured Gammaproteobacteria bacterium
GCGCTTCCAGGAGGTCATCGATTCGCTGTTCTCCAAAAAGTCGAAGGGCATAATGTACATCGAAGCGCTCATGCGCCACGACTACGACATCAACGTCATGGAAGAACTCGGGCTGTGCTCAGAGTGGGATCTCGGCCGCTGGAAAGAAGGTTACGGGGATCCCAAACTCTCCTCAGAGGTGAAACGGGCTCGGGATCGACTTCTCTATGATTCTCGTCTTGATCACTTCAGGTACGTGATGGGAATAGGGCCCTACCACCGACACCCATCGTGGGAAAAACAACAGGAAGAAATCCGTCGACTGCAAGAAGAGGTTAGGGCACTTCGCGCGCCACCGACCCTCGCGCATCACACAACAGAACACCCGTCAGCCCACCCCAATCTGCACCGACGCGTGGACGAGTTCGATCTGTCGGTTCGAACCAAGGGCGTGCTCCAGAACTACGGCATCGAGTTCAACTGGCAGCTCATCGAGAAATCCGAGGCGGAAATCCTGAAGAGGAAGAACTGCGGGCGGAAGACGCTCAACGAGATCAAGGAACTCCTCGCGTCGCTCGGCCTGTCGCTTCGCTCGAAGTGACGCTCCAGCAATCAGCACGAAAACGAAATCCCCCAACGCCAGAAATGGTGAAGGGGGATTTATCGTTTAGCCTAGATTACCGCGTCGAATGATTACATTCTCCTCGCAATTACGGAGAGGAATGACGGACGGACAATTACTTCGCAACCCGTTCCACGTAGTCGCCAGATTCGGTGTTGACGAGGACGTCGTCGCCTTCTTTGATGAAGATTGGCACACGAATCATCAGTCCGTTGTCGACCTTCGCATCTTTGAGGACGTTCCCAGATGCAGTGTCGCCTTTCACGGCGGGTTCTGTTTCCACAATCTTGTACTGAATCTTCAGTGGAAGCTCCATGGAAATCGCCTTCTCACCGTGCATAATAATGGTGACGTCCAAACCTTCTTTCAAATACTGCGCGTCGTCGCCCACCATGTCGCGACCAAGGGTGATTTGATCGTACGATTGGCCGTCCATGAACGTCAGCGTGTCTGCGTCGCTGAAAATATACTGCATCTTTCGGTAGTTCACGGTTTCAAACGTGAGTGTTTCTGCAGACTTGAAGTTATTCTCAACCACCTTTCCAGACGCAAGCGACTTAATGCGCGTGCGCACGAACGAGCTCCCCTTCCCTGGCGACACACGCTGAAAACTTGTCACAACCCAAAGGTCGCCATTCATGTTAATCACGGTTCCCTTTTTGATGTCATTTGGCGATGCCATACGTAAATGGAAAATTGCAAATGGAAAATGGAATATTTTCCTAGTAACGCTGTGACGGAGGAAAAAGATGAATCGAGTCAATATCGTTCACTCCGGCCGCAAGCATGACGAGACGGTCTACCCCAAGGGCATTGCCGTATGTCGGTGACGCCACGGATTCTAACCGACCAAGAAGGTCTTCGTCAATCGGGAACACTTCTTTTTTGGCCAATCTTCGCTCTTCTGCTTCCAGCATGAATCGACGTCGCTGTTCTGCGGCATCAGTCAACTCAGTAAAGCCATTACACATCTCAAGCTCTCCCACAAACGCCTCGAAGCGCTCGGCGTACCGACCATCAGAACCAACTTTCGATAACGATGCACATGGAATTGGAAACTCGCACAACATATACCGCTCCGGCTTCTGCAGAGCTGGCCACACCACGGCGTAAAATACACGATCGATAATCTCATGAACCGCTTCTTCATCCTTTGGGGCCTCGAGATTGAATCGCATGCATGCATCGACGAGTGCTGCACGACTATCTTCCATCGGAACGAAGCCGACGACCCGCTCAAATTCATTCACATAGCTGATCCGTGCCCACTCGTCTGTTCTGTTTAGAACAACGTTCATGAGCTCCCCCGTTTCCTTCATCAAATCACGATAATCCCTTCCCTGGTGATACCACTCAAGCATCGTAAACTCGATACTCCACCGTTGCCCTGACATTTCTCGATCACGAAATACGGGAGCGAGCGTAAAGATCTTCTCCATTCCGCCACCAAGTAGCTTCTTCATGCTGTATTCCGGACTGGTGATCAATCCCATACGGGTCGAGTGTGCTTCTGGTCCATCGGTATGCACGTCGACGGCAAGCGGCGACAGGTTCGGCTCCATCCCTGGAGATTTCACCACAATTGGCGTGACGACTTCGGTATAGGCGCGATCGTGAAAAAAAGCACGGATCTTCCCCGTGACATCATTCCAAAGTTTCGCACGAAGCTCGAGGTCTGATTTTGATAAAGGCATATTCGTGTTCTCAGTCATTGCGAGTATAGCGAAGCAATCTCGGTTCACCTGGATTGCCGCGTCACGATTACGCTCCTCGCAATGACGAAGTAAAAAATTCGAAACAAAAGAATGGCTTTCGCCACTCTGTTGTACAAACATTAGTTCAAGACGAATGGAAGGAGTGCGATGATACGGGATCGCTTGATTTCGTTCCCAATCTGACGCTGGTGTTTTGCACACAAACCGCTACGCTTGCTTGCAACAATCTTTCCAAACGACGACACGAAGCGCTTCAACACTTCCGTGTTCTTGTAATCAATTACCGCGTCACGGTTGACGCAGAAGTAACAGTAGCGTTCACCGTTTTTCTTGTGTGCTGATGTTGCCATAGTTTGAATAATTGTAGAACGTCATCCAATTGCGACCAGTTTCGATGAAGGGCGAGGAAAGCTCGCGAGGCGTACTTCATGGTACGACGAGCGAGTTTCCGATGACCTGAGTCGAAAATGGGCCAACTGGTGATGTTCGAGTTTAAAATGGAATGTCTTCTAATTTGATTTCATCATCTGGATTTGCCGCAGGCTCGTCTGCCATTGCTGCAGCACCGGCACTAAGAGCGGCGCCAGGAGTTCCTGGCATTGGGCTTCCGCCACGGTCCAACATAATCATGTTCTCCGCAACGATTTCGGTACGATAACGCTTTGCGCCATCTTGTCCTTCCCAATCACGCGTTTGAATTCTGCCGTCGATGTACACCTTTTTGCCCTTCACCAAATACTGGCCACAAATCTCACCGAGCTTTCCCCACGCCACAATGTTGTGATATTCCGGTTGATCCTTTTTTATACCACTTGCGTCCGTATAGGAACGGTTTGTTGCGAGAGCGAAGGAACAAACGGACTGGCCGCTCGTGGTTTTCCGAAGTTCCGGATCACGCGTGAGATTGCCAATCAACATGACCTTGTTTAGAGAGCCAGCCATAGAACGAAATCACGACAGACTTAGATATTCTTCATGATATCCGAGTCCAAAATCTGATCCAACTTGTCGTTGAGTTCAGCGGTGGACATCCGTGCCTTTTCTACAGACTCAGCTGGACGATCCGTACGTGCTGGGCGTTCTTCGCGCTCTCCTGCACGGCGACCTTCCGCGTTCAACGGTGGGACGTACGACGTCATGCGGAATGCTGCGGTTGGAATACCTTCTGGACGTGCAACGATCAAATGGCGGAGAACAAATTCAGACAACCTGAGGTCTTGATCGATCTTCTGCACCTTTTCACCCTCGACGGTGATGTACGTCAACACGTACGTTCCGAACCGGATGTGATCAATTGGATATGCCAATTTGATTTTCCCAAGATTAGTGGTCTTTTCGACCATTGCACCCGCTGCCGTAAATACACCCTCAATAACGGTCACTGCGCCTTCGATCTCGGAATCCGAGTATTTCGAAGGAATAATGGACATGATCTCGTAGATCATAGTGGGTTTACTCGCCACGTCGTTCGTGAACGACGTGGAGCCCTGTGGGCTATGGACAAGAATAAGTGGCCAGACTGTACTAGAGAAAAGGCCTGGACGTCAAGCAAGAAATTTGCTAATCTCAGCCCTCCGCTGCGTTCGCCCTTGGACAATCCCAATGGCTGATGCGCGGCGATGCCCTTTCACGAAATTCAACCCATTCACTCCGGCACCACCGGACATGGAGGCCACGTGGCCCAATCGCAATTCCATCCCGACGAGATCATTGATGGTCGTTACAAGCTGATGCGGATGCTCGGAGAAGGGAGCTTCGCGGAAGCCTGGCTGGCATGGGAACCGACGATGTCGCGCAAGGTGGTCCTCAAGATCCTCAAGCGCAACATCACCGGACAGGAGCTCAAGCGACGTTTCGTCGCCGAAGCGCAGATCATGGCGACCCTCGCGAACAGCGACCACCCTCACCGGAGCCGTGTCGTAAGCGTCATCACCGTGAGCGCAATCGACGCGGACATCCTCTACATGGCGCTCGAGTTCGTTCCCGGCGGCGATCTCCAGGAGAAGCTGTTCTACGAGAAGCCGAGCACCCACACCGCGCTCTGCCTGTTCCTCATGATCCTTCATGGCGTCCAGGTTGCACACGAGCGGGTGCTCGAGGACCGACAGGCCCCCGTGATCCACCGGGATCTGAAACCCGCGAACGTTATTCTCACCAAGAAGGGCGAACCCAAGGTGACAGACTTCGGCATCGCGAACGCCGAGCACAGCATGACGGAGACCGGAGCGCACACCGTGGACTTCGGAACCCGTGCTGGCATCCGTGCCGGAACTCTCGGGTACGCTCCACCGGAACAGACGAATGACGCTTCGAGCGTCGATCGCCGCAGCGACATCTTTTCACTGGGAGCTCTCCTCGCGAATCTGATCGCGGACTTCGATCCGGGCGAACAGGGCCAGCGCCTCTTGTATCAAAAGAGGATACAGCGGGAGCACCTCACGAACGTCGCTCATGACATCTACGAAGTCATCGTGAAGGCGTGTGAAGCCGATCCAGACAACCGATACCAGACCATCCGTGAGTTTATCAAGGTGATCGAAGCGTTGATCGTGGCGTACCCAGACACAGGTGAACCTGCGTGGACGCCTCGCGATGGGCGCACTCGACCCCCAAAAGTCCCAACGCCGCAGACTCCCGAAGTCCAAGCATCGCGCAACGCTACACCGGTGTCGCCCCACGATGAAGACATGGTGTCTCACCCTGATGCGAAATATGATCCGCTCTACACCGAGATCGGTGAGGAATCCCCAAAAAATACGGGCATCACCCTCTCCCCGCCTGAGGAGCTGGACGATGTGCCGCGTAGGCGGTCGAAGTGGTGGGCGGTGGGTGCGGTAGCACTCGTCATCGTGATCAGCGCGATGACGTACGCGCTGTATCCGAACACCCCCGTGGACACCGGCATTTTCGTTGAGCCGCCAACGGTTCTTCGACCAATCATCAATCCGGAGCCAGTGGAAACCGCTCAGGAGGTGGTAGTCGATCCACCTGCGCCAACGGTCGAACCGGAACCTGTACCGCCAGAGGTAAAGATCGAGGCGGTGCCGGTGGTGAGCATCAAGCCTCCGGAAGTCGAAGCCCTGGTTCCGGAACCGATTCCGATTCCGGAGATGACACCACAGACCGGCGTCACCATCGCGAATCCGGTGACGTCGATGAAGGTCGGCGATACCGTTTCGGTGGAGGCCGCGATCGTTCTGCCGCAAGGTGAAACAATCACGTCAGCGAACATCCGGTGGCGAATCGAAGGCCAAGCCGCGCAGTCGAAACCGATCGCGGCCGACGGTGGCATCGCGTCCGGATTATTCACACCAGTAGTTGGAGAAGCGAGGAGCTTCGACTACTGGGTGGACGTTCGGACGGTGAACGCACCCGGAAAAGCAATCAAGAGCGCAGTGGTAACGACGACCATTGCGCAGTAACAACGCGACGCCTCGGGGGCAACCCGAGGCGTCATCGTTCTCTAGCGGGGCATGGGAGCCCCGCCTATACACTCAAAAACGACACGCTACACGCTCGAAATTTTTACATCTTTTCCCTATACTTCCCATTACTATGCAGACCTTCGCCCTTCTTGGCAGCCACCCAACCCTTTCCCTCGCCGAACTCGCGGTAGTCACGGGGCAAACCCCAGCGCAAACACTGAACGATGTGGCGATTTTTGATGACATCGGCATGGATCTCTCACAACTGAACGATCGCCTCGGTGGAACACAAAAACTCGGCGTGATTATTGGAAGTATGTCGACGTGGAACCAGGAAGAACTCGCAACCTTTCTTGCTACCGATCTCATGTCCACGGTTGAGTCAGGCAAAATCTCTTTTGGGTTTAGCGTGTACGACATGGGCAATGCGAGCGCAGCAACTAATGCTCGCCGCAGCACCCAGGCCCTCGGCATTGAAACAAAAATTCAATTGCGCGAATCTGGACGAGGCGCGCGCTACGTCATTTCAAAATCCCCAACCCTCTCATCAATCATTCTCCGCACCAATCACCT
Organism: uncultured Gammaproteobacteria bacterium; assembly: GCA_964357305.1. GTDB lineage: Bacteria > Patescibacteriota > Patescibacteriia > UBA9934 > UBA9934 > CAIKHN01. The sequence goes on from CAYHKX010000010.1 coordinate 6,315, forward strand.
CCTCGACCGCGGCGCAGAATACTGCTTCTTCATGACGCCGAGCGAAATCATTATCGGTCGCACCGTCGCCGTACAGGACGCTGAAGCGTGGAGTACACGCGATTTTGGTCGCCCGCGTCGCAATGCAAAGCAAGGCATGCTACCGCCAAAGCTTTCACGCATGATGCTGAACCTTTCCGGCGTCGACCTTTCCACCGCAACCGTGTTCGATCCATTCTGCGGATCGGGAACAATTCTTATGGAAGCAGCGCTTCTCGGTGCAAGGCATCTCATTGGCAGCGATATTAACGACGATGCCGTTGCAGACACCGAAGAAAATTTTGTCTGGCTAGAGGCACAAGGCGTGAGCGTTCCACCAGTTCAGCTCGTCGGCGCATCCGCACAAACTGTTGCGCCGCACATTGCAGCTGAATCCGTTGACGTACTCGTGACAGAAACGTATCTCGGTCGACCACGCAAAGGAACGGAGACAAAAAAAGAGGTCAACGACGCCATTTCCTACGTCGCAAACCTGTATTTCGAAGCATTCACTGCACTCCTCCCAACGCTAAAAACCGGCGCAGCCCTCGTCATCGCTTCACCAGTACATACATTCGAAGGCAAAGACGTCACATTCGATGTACGCGCAATGCTCGAACCACTCGGATACACCTATTCCCCGCTCCCATTCGAACCGATCATTTACCGTCATAACGATCAGCTCGTTGGTCGCCGTATCTGGCGATTTACGCGTGCTTCACCTTAAACGCCACGATACCGTACTGTACCAATTCTTCCGGACGATAATGAGTCATAAAGCTCTGGATCCATTCAACCTCGGTCATCTCCGCAGGTGCGATGTTCTTCAACAAAACCTTGTCGAGCAACCGTTGAACATCCGAGAACAACTGCTTCTCCTCCACAATCATCGGTAATCGTTCTTCTAGTTCTGGCCGACGCATGAAGACAATCGTACCGCCCGCACGAATTCCTTTTCGTTTCTCGTCATTCAACCGAATTTCCCACGTCTTTGTTCCGTCTTTCAGTCGGTCAAAATCCTTCCGGTCCACTCGCATGATGACTGCTTCGCTCATAGAATTTATGCGTTAACGCGGAAATGACAAATATCGCCGTCGTGCATGACGTACTCCTTCCCCTCAATCCGCAGTTTACCATTATCGCGCGCACCGGCTTCACTGCCACATTGAACAAAATCTGTGTACGAAATCACTTCGGCACGAATAAAATTCTTTTCGAAATCCGTATGAATCACACCCGCAGCTTGCGGTGCTTTTGTGCCAACATGAATGGTCCACGCACGCGTCTCTACCTCACCTGTCGTGAAATATGTAACGAGGTTTAACAACGCGTAACACTCACGAATCACGCGATCAAGTCCAGATTCACGCAACCCAAGATCCGCCAAGAACGTTTTGGCATCATCGGCGGAAAGCCCCGCAATTTCTGCCTCGATCTTGACCGAAATTGGAATTGCTAAGCGTGATGGACCAAGTGGCGATACCCAATCGGGGCTCGTTGCATCATTCTCGTCAACGTTCACGATATATAAAATTGGCTTCGCCGTCATGAGTGACATCGTTTTCACAAACGCAGCCTCGTCATCCGTAAATACAACACCGCGCGCGAGCTCTCCCTTCACGAGGGTAACCTGCAGCTTTTCAAGTGCCGAGGCCTGACATGCTAAATCCGGATTCTTTCCCGCTTTCATTTTTCCTTGAACGCCAACCAACATTTTCTCGACGGTCGCTAAGTCCGCCATGGCAAGCTCAAGCTCGATGATTTCCACATCTCGCTTCGGGTCGACGGATCCATCAACATGCACGACATTTGGATCGGGGAAAGCGCGAACCACGTGCACGATCATGTTTGTTTCCCGAATATTCGCCAAAAACTTGTTTCCCAACCCCTCGCCCTTGTGTGCCCCCTTCACGAGGCCAGCAATATCAACAAATTCAATAGCCGTTGGAATGCGCTTCTGCGACCCGGACATTTGCATTAAGACATCAATCCGCTCGTCTGGAACCTCAACCACGCCGACGTTTGGTTCAATGGTGCAGAATGGAAAATTTGCGCAGTCGACCTGTTTTTTGGTCAATGCGGTAAACAACGTCGACTTCCCAACATTTGGCAGCCCAACAATACCAACGTTCAACATAAGAAACTCAGTTAGTGCGAAACTAGGCGTATGAGAAACCCGGTTTCTTGCATCAACCAGATTCTACTGTCTGATTGACTTTTTCGCAATAATTGGCTACATTTTCCCCTCCCACATGGGAGCAAAATCCGTTCGGAAACAGTACAATTTCACATAGGAGTTCCCCGTGACCCTGTTCATGTTCCTGTTCTATGTTCTCTCCTCATTTTCCCTTGCCGCCGATGACACCACGACCATCGTGCCGCCCATCGAAAATCACATCGTCGAGGACGCGCGAGCGGTAGACGGGAAGCTTATGGTACTGACACTCTGGTGCCAGCCCGTCGGCGATGGCGAGCTGGCGACGAAAACCGGGTACCTCGACCCGAAATTCGAAGCCGAAACGGCGGCCTTCGTGGCCTCCGTCACGCCGCGAACGGACATCGCAAACCTTGTCACGATGAACAATCCGACGACGAGTGAGATCACCGACTGGCTCGCAGGCCAGAAGAAGAACCTCGAGGGCGAGAAGTACCGACAAGTCATCGTCTCTATTTCTTGCGCGGCGATTGGAGGCGACACGGATGAGGAACGCCTCCTCACCCGCGAGGTGAC